>JALZFJ010000221.1 GCA_030867425.1 Actinomycetota bacterium
CTGGCTGCCGCTTAGCGGGGTCCACCTCCCGCCGTGGGAGCAGCAAAGCCCGAAGGTGCTACTGCCGATCCTCGACCACGTCGTTTTCGGCGCCGTTTGGGGAATTTTGTACAGGGCCACGAGGGCAAATCGGGTTTAAGTGTCTCCTCCTACTGGTCGAACCTAGAGCACTTCCCCGCGATTATGTCGAACGTCGAGGAGGTACGCGTGGTCGACAACGAGACGAGCCACTGGAGGGTCAAGGGGCCTTTGGGCAAGACCGTCGAGTTCGATGCCAGGACTACCGAGATGAGCCCCGAGCGCGGCGTCGGCTGGAACAGCATCGAGGGCGAGGTAGACACCTCCGGCCAGGTGCGCTTCGAGGAGGTCTCCACCGGCCGCACGCGCATAGACGTAACGATGAACTACGCCGACCCGCCTGGCGGTAGGGTTGGGGAGGTCGTGGCCGACGCCGTCTCGAACCCCGAGCGCGAGATGCGCGAGGACCTCGAAAACTTCGCCAGAAAGGTCGAGGGGGGCGAGATAGAGCTGAGCGCACCGGGCGCCCAGGCGTAGGTTAAGGGGCATTCGGCGCGGCGCGTCCAACGCTGGCGCCATTTAGTAATATTAGGGTCGTCGGGCTCAAGCCCGGCGGCCCTTGTACGCGTAAGGGGAGGTCAGGTTTGAGCATCGCGATTGTGTCGCTGCTCGTCCTCGTTGTCGTTGCCATCATAGCGATCCCGATCTTGATCCAGCTCTTCGGTTCGGCGGCCAACCGCAACCCTAACCGGGCTGAGGACGAGGAAGACCGGGCACGTCAAGAGCGAGAGAGCGGAGAGCAGGATACCCACAGGTGAGACCTTCCAGGTCGCGAGGCGCGTAGTCGTGATCCCCGGTGAATCCACGCCCGCTTCTGCCATACCGCACGAGATAGCCGAAGTGCGGGAGGCCGGGGGTCGCGTGGTCTTTACCAACGGTTGCTTCGACCTCCTCCACCCCGGGCACGTCTCTTATCTCTGGGCGGCGCGCTCTTTGGGGGACGCTTTGGTTGTGGGCCTCAACTCTGACGCCTCGATCAAAAAGCTCAAAGGACCATCCCGCCCCGTAGTCCCCGAAGGGGATCGAGCCCTCGTGCTTTCTGCTTTAGAGCCGGTGGACGCGGTCGTCGTCTTCGACGAAGATACCCCCGTGCGCCTCATGCATGAGTTAAGGCCAGCCGTGTACGCCAAGGGTGGCGACTACCGTATCGAAGACCTGCCGGAGGCAAAGGTTGCCGCGGAGATCGGGGCGGAGGTCAACCTCCTGCCCTTCGAGCCCGGTTACTCGACTACGGCCTTGATCGAGAGGATAAAGGGTCTCTCCAACACGTTTCGTCTAGCGTAGAAACCCACTCCGGGTTCTACCTGGCTTCTCGAAAGCTTCACGGACTATAATTAGCATAAGAAAAATCGGGCGGGAAAGGGGCATTCTATTAGATCCACCGGGAAAGCCCGGTCGGTACTCTTTGTGTCACGTATGGCTGGTTTGGCTGCGCAGTCCTCGCCCTGACTACCATCACCATAGACATGTTCTTCGACCCCTTTGGTAGAGGATCTCTTTCTCCCCACACCGAAAGTTTCTACGAGCGTCGGCCCTCTTCGCGCTCGTGGCGCTCCTGGATGTCCTCGTGCCTGCGAGGAGACCTCTACTCCCGGCGCTCGTTCTGCTGGTCGCTCTGGTCGGCTCCCTCGTGTGGGGTGGAGTTGGTTCTTCGTGTTCTATCCTCCTCTCGTGACGCTGATCAGCCTCGGCAGCCTACTCTACTTCTTCGCCATAGGGCTCTATGGTACTCATGGCCCTCTCGGGACCACGACGCGGAGCTAGGGACTAATCCAAGAGGTCGCGCAGGCTTGCGGCGTGTGGGCTGCTCTTTATTTTGGCCAGGGCCGTGAGTTGTATCTGGCGGATGCGCTCGCGTGTGACGTCGAAGCGCTCGCCAACCTCTTCGAGGGTCTTGGGCTGGCCGCCGGTGAGACCGAAGCGGTACTCCAAGACCATGCGTTCGCGCTCAGGGAGGCTGTGCAGAGCCTCTTGCATCCTGCTTTTTAGGAGAGAGGTTTTGGCGAGGTCGTGGGCGGTTTCTGACTCCTCGTCGGCGATGAAGTCGCCGAGCTCGGAGGAGTGGTCATCGCCGACCGGGGTTTCTAAGGAGATCGAGCGTCGGCTTACCCTCCGGATGCGTACTATCTCCCCGACTTCTATCTCCATCGCGCGGGCGACCTCTTCATCGTCGGGATCACGGTTGAGCTCGGCGGCCAAAGTGCGCTGCACTCGGTAGTATTTGTTGATCTTCTCGACCATGTGCACGGGGACCCGGATCGTGCGTCCCTTGTCGGCGATGGCGCGGGTCACGGCCTGACGGATCCACCAGGTGGCGTACGTGGAGAATTTGTAGCCCTTGCGGTAGTCGAACTTCTCGACGGCGCGCATGAGCCCGATGTTGCCTTCCTGGATGAGGTCCAAGAGCGAGACGCCGCGGCCGGAGTACTTTTTGGCTATCGAGACGACGAGCCGCAGGTTGGCGCGCGTCAGGTG
>JALZFJ010000284.1 GCA_030867425.1 Actinomycetota bacterium
TCAGCACCCATCATAATGTAGTCTGCCCCTACCTCTTCGGCCACCCACAAGATGGTCCGCGCGGGCCGCCCGCCTTCGACGACGTGCTTCTCGCTCTCCACGCCATACTTTTCGGCCAGTGCCGCTACCTTCTCGGTCGCCTCCTCGCCTGCCTTCCGGAGCTCCTGCAGGTCTTCGCCGTAGTGGATTCCCGCGTGGAACGCCCGGTCCTTGTCGACGGCGCAGAGGACGTAGAGCTTCGCCCCCAGGAGCCCGGCCAGGAGCACCGCCCGCTCGGCGGCGTGAAAGGAGGCCTTCGAGCCGTCGGTTGCCAACAAGATCGTGGTCTGAGAGTGGCTCATCTTCTCGCACTCCTGTCTCACGGCCAGCACGTGTTTCTGGTCAGTATAAGTCTATGTCCGAAGGGCCATGGTAGCCACCGCCTTCCAAGTGTGCTTCAGACAAGATTCCGGCAGCAACAAAGACAGCCGTAGGACGTTCACGATGGCGTGGTAAAGGTCCATCCCGGTCTACTGATTGGGCAGAACGTCGCGCTGTGTATTAGATTCTACCTCTTCGCGCTCGCGCTCGAGATCCTTGGAGAGGAAGTAGTTGAGAACGGTCCGGATCACCGCGATGGCGGCCAATAACTGCACCTCTTCAATGGTGGGAGAGACCGCTGTGCCCAGGATGTCAGAGCCGAGCTGAAACTCTAGTCCGAGCACTAAGTATCGCCCCAGGTGCAGACGGATCTGCGTGTTGGTGTACTTCCTCAACCCCAACAGGGATAGGGTGTAGAGAAAGATGCTCGAGAGAACCCCAACACCTATTACAGCCGCACCCACTGCCTCGACTGCTAGTCGTAGGTAGTTGACCGCAGTGATCAGAAGTTCTTCCACGAAGTTTGCTCACCCGTGAACCTTCGTCAGTAAGCTAGCTGGTACCAAGAGCGAATGCAGCCTCACGGTCCTGGCAGTTCAGGTAGGCAGGCGCGCAGACAAGCCCACTCTTCATCCGCAAGGTCGGTAGCGTAGGTTTTCTCATGCCCGGGAGCGTACAGGAGCACCTCAACCTTAAACCCTGCAAAACAAACTCTTAGGTACTCCAACCACGGGTACCGACTCTTATACGACTTGGCAGTTGTAGGTCTCTAGCCCATACAGCGCCTGTATAGAGGACGGATAAAAACACCTTGAGTTACACGGGTGGGCCCCGGAACCAGAGTGGTCTTCATCGCTTAGCCTCAGTACCATAGCGCTCCTCATGGAGGAGATCAGCCAGAGGTTTGCGGGCCTGCCCAGGTCTAACGCGAGCGCGCCGCACTTCCTCGTTCGGATAGCCTATAGAGAGCACGCTACGAACGCGGCGTTCGGGCGGAATGCCAAGAATCTCCTTGGCATCTTCCACTCCACTCCCTACCAACCAACCGATGCTCGATCCGACCCCGTGGGCTAAAGCAGCGAGCATCATCCGCTCGCAAAGGCGTCCCTCATCATATATCTCCTGCTCTGCTCTTTCCCCCGCCATCACCGGCACGATCCCCAGAGCTGCGCTGGCCAAGTGCCCAGCATAGCCCTCCACTGCTGCGAGGGCTCGAAGCGTATTCCGGTCGCGGATCACCACGAACTCCCACGGCTGGCGATTCCCCGCGCTGCCTGACCAGCGCGCCACCTCGAGGATATCGTCTACGACTTCCTGAGGTACCGGATCTGGGCGGAACTGGCGCACCGCCCTGAGAGAACGGAGGAAGGCAATGCGGTCTTTAGTGGTCTGGGTCTCGGTCATAGGTATTCGCTCCTTTCGGAGGTTAAGCCGCGGCACAGCGGCGGCCTAGGCTACCCATTTGCTGCCTACAAAGATCCTGTTGATCATCCTGCTCTACCGCGCTCTCTGAGCCTGCTCTATGCACCCGCGCCGCGCCTCCATTCTCTAAGCTCTGAGCAGTTCTAACATCTCAGAGCAACCGCCGGTTAGCGGGGCGCTGAACCTCAGCCAAAGCGGGCGTTGTCTCTCAGTACGCTCACGCTCGTAGGACGCCACGTAGCGCTCGAGGACCGCCGCCTCGTCTTCGTAACGCCCGGCCTTGTCGTACTCGATCGCCAGGGCTAGGAGCCCCGTAGGGTTGACCGGGATGTACGCCAGCATCCGCACAAATTATCTATCCTGTCCTCCACGGCTCCCTTCTTATGTTATTACTTCTTCCGTACCCTAAGCTAGTATAGGGCACGCCACGCCAAGCCCCGCGTGGCGCCGAAGAGAGAGCAGGGAGAAGCGACCGTGACGCGTTTTGAGACCCGGGCCGTGCACGCCGGCGAGCAACGCTGGGGAAGCCCGAACGTCCGACCGAGCGAGGACGTTTGCCCGATCTCGACCCCCATCCACCTCTCCACGACCTTCTCGCACGAGAACGTCGAACGAACGGACCGGGTCCTGGGGGGCGAAGAGCCGGGCTACTCTTATGGCCGCTACGGCAACCCGACGGTAACGGCGTTCGAGTTGGCGGTCGCAGCCCTGGAGGGCAGAGGCCGGGCGTTCGCCTTCGCCTCGGGGATGGCCGCCATGCACGCCGCGCTCATGGCGGCGGAGATAGGGGAAGGGGCGACGGTCCTGGCGGCCGAACAGCTCTACGGTTCGACAGCCACGCTCCTGGTCCAGATCTTCGCCGCGAGCGGGGCCGAAGTGCGCTTCGTGGACGCCTGCGTCCCCTCGGCGGTCGAGGAGAAGGTGGAGGAGCAATCTCCCAGGGCCGTCGTGATCGAGACGATCTCCAACCCCCTCCTCAGGGTCGCCGACGTGCCGCAGGTAGCGAAGATAGCGCGGGCCGCCGGCTCGACCCTCATAGTGGACGCCACCTTCGGTACCCCTTACCTTCAGCGCCCCCTGGAGCTCGGGGCGGACATTGTCGTCCACAGCGCGACCAAGTACCTCTCCGGCCACGGGGACCTCACGGCCGGCGTCGTGGTTGCGGACGCCCCATACGACGCCGCTCTGGACCAGATCCGCAAGCTCGTCGGCGGCATCACGGCACCCTTCGAGGCCTGGCTCGCTCTTAGGGGTCTTAAGACGCTGCCCTTGCGGCTGGGGCGCCAGTGCGAGAACGCCCGCGAGATCTCTGCCTACCTCGCCGATCACCCGAAGGTGAGAAAAGTGAACCATCCCAGCATGAAGGACCACCCGGACAACGAGGTCGCCCGCCGCGTGCTCTCCGACGCCGGCGGCCTCGTCTCCTTCGAGATCGAGGTGGCCGGGCCCGAGGAGGGCCGCGAGGCAGCGTTTCGCTTCCTCAACGCGCTCAAGGTGTGCGTCAGGGCCCCATCTTTGGGCGACATCTACACTTTAGCGATACACCCGGCGTCCAGCTCGCACCGGGAGCTCTCCCCGTCGCGCAGGGCGCGCCTCGGGGTGGGAGAGAACCTGATTCGGATCTCCCTAGGGATAGAGCACCCCGACGATATAATCGAGGATATAGAGCAGGCCCTTGATAAAGCGTAGTCGGAGAGCAAGGCGCTGCCGGGTAAAATTACGGTGAGATGAGCCGTGGCATATATCTTCTGATCACGATCCTGTTATTGATCTTCTCCGGCTTGTGGACCGGACAACCGGCCGCTCAGAGCGCCACGCCGGAGGTACACCTCGCCCGCCTCGAGGGGCAGATAGACGGCCGGTCGGCGGCCTTCATGGAGCGTGTGATCTCCGAGGCCGAAGACGCGGAGGCCGGAGCGGTCGTCCTGGAGCTGGACACGCCGGGCGGCTCCCTCGGCTCGATGCAGGAGATGGTGGAAGCCGAGAGCAACGCCGGGGACGTGGCGGTAATAAGCTACGTCTCCCCCAGCGGGGCTCAAGCGGCGAGCGCGGGGACGTTCGTCGTCATGGGGAGCGACGTAGCGGCGATGGCCCCGCAGACCAGGCTCGGAGCAGCCCACCCAGTAGACGCCCGCGGCGGCGACATCCCGGGAACCCTGGGCGATAAAGTCACCAATGACGCCGTCGCACTTATGACGAGCTTGGCGGACGCCCACGGCCGCGATAAAGAATGGGCCGAGAGCGCGGTGCGCGAGAGCGAATCGGTGAGCGCCGAAGAAGCCCTGAGGCTCGGGATCGTCGAGCACGTCGAGCCGGACCTGCGCGCGGTGCTAGAGGCGGTGGACGGGGAAACAGTCGAACCGAAGGGGGTTACGCTCCGCACGACCAACGCGACCGTCGTCCAAAAGTCGATGACCTTCTCCGAGCTCACCGGTGTCTCGCCCTACGTACTCCTCGTTGCGGCGGCGCTCCTCGCGCTCTTTCTGGCCTCGGTCCTCTTCGCGTACCGGAGGATGCGCCGGTGGCGGGTCAGCACGGGCAGGGAGGGCATGATCGGGGAGGTCGGCGTGGTCAAGAGCCCGGTCCTGAGGGGCGTGGGCGGTCTGGTCTTCGTGCATGGCGAGCGGTGGCGGGCCGTCCCCGAAAATTCGGAAGACGCTCCCATAAAGACCGGGACAGAAGTCGAGGTTGTGGCTTTTCGCGCCAGCGCCGTAGTCGTGCGCGCCCTCGGACGCCGCGGCCCCGCTAACGGCCCTACCGACGATCGGGCGTAAGAAGGACGCGAGGAGTAGATCCGTTCCGGATTTGGACCGCGATTATCCGTTTAGGGCGAATCATGGTTCGAACGGCGACGGAACCTTATGATCCTGGCTGCTCGGTCTGAGATCGCCGCGTGGCCGAGGAAAACACAGCGGGGCCCGAGAGCCTGGTAAGCCCGGCGGGCCGAAAGGAAGGCCCGCGCCGAGAAGCCCTAGCCCGAAAGAAGGAGGATTTTCCTAGCACGCCGCTAACTTTTTGAGAGGCCGTTCGGCTTGCCTTTAGCGGCAGCGTAGGAAGTGAAGGGAACGTGGGTTTCTTGACTATCGCGCAGTTGGCCTCCGCCATCGGCACCGTGGGCCTAGCGGTCCTCTTCGGGTTTCAGTTGAGGGTGTTCTACAGTCAGGTCTTGGCGAACCGCGACACTCTCCAAGAGGTGCAGCAGAGCCGCACCGGGCACGAACGCCCCCACGTCTCGATCACCCCAGAGTCCCGCCCCCTCATCTTCACCGAGATCATCGTCAGTAACACATCGGCAGGGGTACTGCAGAGAACATCGCGTTCGAGTTCTCTGTACCCATGGGGAGGTCTGTGAGCTACTCGCGGGACTCGGAGGTCGTTCCTTTAAGCGAGCTGCCCCACTTCAGGGAGTCCTACGAGACGCTCTGGACGATCAACTCCCTGCTCATCCCGGGCAGCCTCTACACCCCAAAGACGGGCGCAGCGGAATGAGCGGTATCCTCGCCTTCGGCCAGGGAGCTTAGCTGGGCCAGAGTCCCAACCCAACGGAGAAAGGCCGAATTTCCCAGAAGCCCCGCCCTTTTTCGCCGTATGGAGATTTGGTTCGACTAAGAATTTTCCGAGGCCACCCGTCCCCTTGTGCCTACCGTTACCCGACGCCCAGTTGTCGGCGCAGCTCCTCCGGGTCAGTGGTCGGGTTCTGGCAGGCGTACTGGACACAGACGTAGGCGGTGGACTTGCCGTCGCGTGTCGGCCTCTGGGCGAGGAGCGGTACGAACCCGGCCGCCTCCTCGTCTTCCTCGGCGCGGCCCGCGACAACCTTGTTGGGGAGGTAGGCGGAGTAGACGGCGTTTAATAGCGCCTTCGTACCGGGCGTGTCCGGGTCCCCGACTATGGCGACCTCGTAGGGCGTGGACAGGTAGAAGTCTAAAGCCGAGAGGAGCCGTCCGAAGCTGCCGGGGATCTGGGAGACCACACCGCTCAAGTTTTCTAGGACGGTTTCCGCGCGCTGCCGGTAATCTTCGCGGTCGAGGAGGACGGAGAGCTTGAGTAGGACGTCAACGGCGACCGAGTTGCCCGATGGCGAGGCGTTGTCGTAGACGTCGCGCGCGCGGGTGAGGAGCTCCTCGTGGTCGGCGGCCGTATCGTAGAAGGCGCCCTCCGCGTCCTCCCAGAAGAGCTCGAGGATGGTATC
>JALZFJ010000289.1 GCA_030867425.1 Actinomycetota bacterium
GGAAGATCGAGCGCGTCGCGGTCCTCGGGGGATCGGGCGGCTCCTTCGTCCGGGAGGCCGCGGCCTCCGGCGCCGGCGCCTACGTTACAGGGGACCTCGACTACCACGACGCGCTGCTCGCCGAGACTTTGGGCCTCGTCGCCATAGATGCCGGGCACGCCGCGACGGAGCTTCCTTCTTTGGAGCCTCTCGCCCAGCGGTTGGCGGAGCTGGTAGACGTGCCGGTCTCGGTCAGCCGGGTCCGACGTTAGGAGCGTTTATCCGCCGTTCGTGAAACGTTCGAGCTCGTCCTCCGTAGGCAGGGCTCCCATCGCCCCGTATTCCGTGCAGGCCAGCGCCCCGGCCGCCGTCCCTCGCCGCGCCGCCTCGCGAATCGTTTCTTCGTCCCATTCTTCCTCGGAGAGGTACACCAGGGCCGCCGCCAGGAACGCGTCCCCGGCTCCGGTGGCGTCTACGATCTGCACCGGATAACTCGATACGTCGCCCTCGAACTCCTCCGTTGCGTAGAACGCCCCCTCCGGTCCCAGGCTCACGAAGACCAGAGAGACGCCACGGTCGAGCAGCATCCGTGCGGCCTCTGCGGCGTCTACGGTTCCGAGGAGTGGTGAGATCTCATCGTCGCTCAGCTTAACGATCCGGGAGCGCTCAATCAGAGGGTCTGCGGCCTCTCGGGCCGCTTCGACACTCTCCCAGAGGTGCTCCCTGAAATTGACGTCGAAGGCCACGGGGACTTCTAGCTCCCCCGCGAGTTCGGCAGCCCGGTGTATAGCCGAGCGCGCGGGCTCCTTTATGAGCGGTATGCTCCCGAAGTTCACGAAAGAAGCACCGCGCAGGGTATCCCGCGAGACATCCTCCGGGGAGAGCAACTCGTCGGCGGCCGGGTCAGAGCGGTAGAAAGTGAAGGAACGGTCGCCGTCGCCCGTAATCTCTACGAACGCCAGCGAGGTGCGCGTAGGCGGCTCGCACCTGCGGACGGCCGAGGTGTCCACCCCCTCGACCTCAAGGGCACTCAGGATAAAGTTCCCGAAGAGGTCCTCCCCCACACTCCCGATGAACGCCGCCTCCGATCCCAGCCTGGCGGCTGCCACGGCCACGTTCGCCGGGGCCCCGCCCGGACGGGCGACGAACGGCAACTCAACATCCGAGGGCTTCTCCCCCCGGTAGATGTCCGATATCACCTCGCCCAGAGCCACTATTTTGCCCAAGATGCACCTTCCACGAAATAGTTAGGAGACCTTTAGACGTCCAATTCTCCCAGAGCCCGGATCTCCGGATCACTGTAACCCATGGCCCGCAGGGGCGCGACGACGTCCTCTTTGAGGTCCGGCACGTAGCAGGCTACGAGGCTCGCCTCCCCGGCTCTGCCAGGCATCACGCGAATCTCCCCGATGGCCGCCGGCAGGACACAGGACTCAGCGCGATCCAGGCGCTCGGTACCGTCGGCGTGCTCCATGCTCACCTGGTCTCCGACGTTCGAGAGCGTCAGGAAGCGCCGGGGGTGGGAGGGTTCCGTGTGAGGTTCCGTGAGCGTCCAGCGTTCGAGGGCGAAGTACGGTCCGGCGCAGCAGAGGACACGCCGGTTAGGACCGTCTTCGAGGACGAGGCCGGGGTTCGGGCGAGGCTGGTAGTCGGGGCGCAGTTCGTCGAGGGCGGCGGCGATGTTCATCTCCCAGGTCTCTTCGTTCAAAGGGTTGCCATAGAGGTCTTCTGGCATCACGCTCTGGCCGAGGTCTGAGGTCTGTTGGACCTCAAAGATCAGGGTGTCGGGGCCGAAGGAGTGGATCACGCCGGCCGGCACGTACACGGTATCCCCAGTGTGCACCGGATGACGCAGCATCACCGAGTCGTAGTCCTGCTTCTTGAAGGCGTCGTACAACTCGTCCCTCCTCAATTCCTCCTCGACGCCGGCCAAGATAGTCGCGTCCTCGGCGGCCCAGAGGACGTGCCAGGCCTCGGTCTTTCCGTGCGGCTCGCCGTGCTTGAGCCGGGCGGTCTCGTCGTCGGCGTGGAGGTGCACCGGGAGCATGTGCGTGGCGTCGAGGAACTTCTCGAGGAGCGGGAAGTGTGGGCCGCGCCAGCCTTCGCCGACGAGCTCGTCGGGGTACTCCAGGGTGAGATCGTGGAGGGTACGGCCGGCGTAGGAGCCGTTGGTCACGGTGCCCCTCGCCTCGCGGTAGTCGCTTACCTCCCAGGTTTCGGCGATAGTGCCCCCGGGGGCATCCTTCTTGCCGAGGCGTTCGGGGATCAAACGCCCCCCAAATGCGTAGGTACGGACGTGGTAGGTGAGCTTTATCGGGTACGATTGCATCGCGCTGCCTCCCTGTAGCCTGAAGACCATGATAGCTCCGCAGCGAACCCGTGGCGCGGGGGACTACGGGTCCGGGAATACTGCGGGCAGGAAGGGAAAGCGTCTGGTATCGGGGGTGGGTGACGGCCGCGGCAGCCGCAGCCTCGGACAGCTAGAGGCGACCTGCGTGAGAAGGCGTCGTTCGCCAGCGGCTAGTAACGGCTGACAAGTCGAGCGCTGACAGCTAATTCAAGCGAGCTGCGTGAGGAGCACTCGGGAGAGCAGGGCCTCTACGTCGTCGGGGCGAACCTCGCCGGCGGTCGGGGTGAGCGCGTTAGCGGCGGCGCACGCGGTGCCGTAAGCGGCAGCATCCGGAACGGTCGAGCCCCGTGCGAGGGCGAGGAGCAGGCCCGCCGCCATCACGTCCCCGGAGCCGATGGGGTTCTGGGCCTCCACCGCCGGAGGCTCGACGCGCCACAGGCTGCTGAAGTCGTTGCCGAGCAGAGAGCCGGTCTCTCCCGTCGACACGAGCGCCCACTCGGCGCCCGCGTCGGTTAGCGCGGCGACGGCGGCGCGGGCGTCCGGCTCACCGTCCGGGAGATCCAGGGTGTCCGCCGCCTCTTCCAGGTTCGGCTTGACCAGAAAAGGTCGTTCGGCGAGGGCGGCGTGTAATGACGCGCCTTTGGCGTCCACGAGTACCGGCACGCTGACCTCGCGCCCGGCTACTGTGAGTCGGGCGTAGAAATCCTCGGGGACGCCGGGTGGAAGGGAGCCCATGAGGCAGAGAGCTCGGGCCTCTCTAAGGCTTTCGATCACGATCTCTTCGAGCGCAGCGACGTCCCTCTCGGAGACGGGGGGTGCCTCTTCTACCAGTTCCGTCACGTGACCATCGTCGGGGATCAAGGTCGCGCAGGTGCGTGTCGGAGCATCGTCCTCCGTCCAGATGACCTCGTGCGGCACGCCACGCGCGGCGAGCTCTCGGGCTACGAAGCGGCCCGAATCACCGCCCAGGAAGGTCGCGAGCAGCGCTTGGCCTCCGAGCACCGTGATCGCCCTGGCGGCGTTGACCACCTTACCCGAGGCGGTAACACGCAGCACCTCGTACGCCCGGTTCACGGCACCAGGTTCGAGGCTCTTGAAGCGCAGCGTACGTTGCACCGCGGGCGTCCCGCCGACACACAGGATCACGACGTTCGGGCTCCTATCCCAGGCGTGGCCAGAGGGGCTCCAGAGCGTTTACGAGACTCATGTAGGTCTCGTAGGCCTCGACGAGCCGTTTGCTGTTCCTCGCGTCGGGCTCGTGGATGCGGAACTTGCGGACCACGTTCTCGGTGGCGTCGTTCAACGAATCGTAGACGCCGATCCCGACCCCGGCGCACAGGGCCGCACCTAGGGCGCCAGTCTCCCTGGCGCCGGTCACCTCGACCGTTTCGTTCAGGGCATCAGCGAACATCTGGGACCAGATCTCGCTGCTCGACCCCCCGCCCGTGAGCCTGATGTGCTTCACGTCGAAGGTGTCCCGCAGCAGGTCGACGTGAGTCTTGTGGTTGAAGACGGTGCCTTCGAGGAGGGCGCGCAGCACGTGGCCGCGGGTGTGCCAGCCGCGCAGGCCGAAGAAACCGCCGGACGCGTCGTCTCCATGCGGGGAGGAGTAGAGGAACGGGTGGTAGAAGACCCGCAGTTCCTCGTTCATCACCTCTTCGATCTCCCGGTTCACGAACACGAAGGGGGAAGCCCCGAGCTCTTCGGAGGCTTTCACCTCCATCGGGCACATCCGCTGCACGAACCACTCCAGGTTCGTCGCGCTCGTCGGGGAGGCGGACATGTTGAGGTACAGGCCGGGCTCGACGAAGTTGCGGCAGGCCGCGCCTTCGGTGAAGGTAGGCTCGTCGTTCACAACCTCGTTGATAGACCAGGTCCCCGCGATTATGGTGAGGTCGCCCGGTGCCATACAGCCTACGCCCACGGAGGAGCAGTCCACGTCGTGCGCCCCGGCGACGACCGGTGTACCGGCCCTGAGCCCCGTGAGTCGAGCTGCCTCTCTGGTCACCCTGCCGACCGTCTCGGTGCAGTCGATTATGGGGGGAAGCATCCCGCGGACTTCCTCAAGGTCGTAGATGGAGAACGCCTCGTCGGAGTAGTCTTGCGTGCGGACGTCTGTGAAGCCGCTACTCGCTTCGGAAGGGTCGGTAGCGAACTCGCCAGTGAGCTTGTAGCGGATCCAGTCCTTCACGTACATCGCCCAGCGCGTCTGCTCCAGCACCTCGGGCTGGTTTTCCTTGAACCATGCCAAGAGGACAGGCGGAAGCGCCGCGAAGGGTCGCTGCCCGTTGAACTCGAGGATCTTGTCGCTCACTCCCGACTCGTTCCAGCGCGTGAGCAGCTTGTGCGCCCTGGAGTCGATGGACTGGATGCCAGCTCGCACCGGCTCTCCGGTCTCGTCCACCAGATAGATGCCGTCGCCGTGGCCCGACATGCCGACCGCCGAGATCTCGCCGCCATCGATCTTGGCCGCAAGGATCGCCTCGCGCACCGCCGTCTGGGTGTTCTCCCAGACGGTGTGCATGTCCTGCTCGACCCAGCGTGGCTGCGGGTTCACCGGCTTGTTGTTGACGCTCCCCACGCCGCGTTCGTAACCTTCCTCGTCGAACACGACCGCCTTCGTGCTCGTGTTTCCGCTATCTATTCCGAGCAAGTACGGGCTCATGTCTTCTCCAGACTTTCGGCGTTGACCGTGTTCGTCGCGCGTCCGGTCTGGGCGTACTCCTTCACTGCCTCGGCCACCATCCGGACCGAGTTCTCCCAGGTGCTCGTGGTGGTGCCGGCGATGTGCGGGGTCAGGGTCACGTTCTCCAGCTCCAGCCAGGGGCTGTCCTCCGGCAAAGGCTCGTCGTCGTGAACGTCGAGGGCCGCGCCCGCAATGCGGCCCACTTTGAGCGCCTCGTAGAGGTCCTCGTAGTGGACCATGCGGCTTCTCGCGTTGTTTATAAAGTACGCCGTCGGCTTCATCATTTCGAAGTGCTCTTTGCCGATGAAGTTGCGCGTCTCGTCGGTCAGCCTCGCGTGGAGGCTCACGAAGTCCGACTCGCGGAAGATCCGCTCCATCTCCTCGATCTTCTCGCCCCCGTGAGACTCGATGGTGGCGGCGTCCACATAGGGGTCGTAGACCAGGAGCTTGACGCTGAAACCCGAGAGCCTGGGCGCCAGCTGCCGGGCGACCTGCCCGAAGCCGATCAGGCCGATCGTACACCCGTAGAGGTCGTAGGGCACTTGAGGAAACTCTTTGGGCCAGCCGCCGACCCGGATGCCGCGATCCGCCCGGGTGATGTCCCTGGTCTCGTTCAGCATCAGGGCTATGGCCTGCTCGGCAACCGCCGCGGCGTTCCGTCCGACGAGGTTCACGACAGCTATCCCCTTCTTGCTCGCGACCTCGACATTCACGTTCTCGAAGCCCGCCCGGGCCACCACCACGGCCTTTAGGTTCGGTCCGGCCGCCAGCACCGCCTCCTGGACCGGTGCGAAGTGAACTGTGATCACCTCGGCCTCGCCGACGGCTTCGATGGTCTCCTCCGGCGCCGGCACAGCCTCCGGGCCGTCCTGCTCCATGACCTGCTGGAGGTGGTGCTGGTCTTCGGCGCTCCTGGCGCCCTCCCCAGTCCAAGACACCTCTCGCACCGGTCCAGGGTCGTCGCCCAACTCCTTCTCTACCGCCTTGCGGAAACGACCCGAGGAGAGGAACAGGTCACCCACGCAGAGCACTTCCACAGCGCTACCTCCTCGCTGGGACGCCGTGCACGGCCTCGCGCAAGGAGGCGCTCATCCGCAGCGGGTCGTCAGCCTGCCAGATGTTGCGCCCGAAGATTATCCCTTTGGTGCCGCCCTGTATCGCGCCCCGGGCGGCTTCCACGACATCCTCTTCAGAGGCGCCCTTCGCGCCGCCCAAAGTGAGCACGGGGACCGGACAGGCTTCGACCACCTCGGCCATAGTTGTGGGGTCGCCGGTGTACTCGGTCTTGATCGCGTCGGCCCCAAGCTCGGCGGCTATCCGGCAGCAATACGCTAGGAGGTCCGGGTCCTTCTCGTCGGTCATGCGCGAGCCCCAGAGCGTGGCCTCTACGATCAGGGGCAGCCCGATCTTGCGCGCTTCGTGTGCGGCTCCGGCGATAGCCTTGGCATTGTCGGCGAACATAGCCCCCTCTTCGGGGCCCATGATCAGGTACATCACCATGGCTTCGGCCCCCAATGCGGCAGCCTCTTGCGGGTTGCACAGGACACGGTAGTGCTCCCCGAGGTTCTCCATGCGCTCGTCCAGGTTCGTCCAGTCGGCGCGCACGACGGGGGCGGGAGCTCCCTTAAAGGCGAACAGGTGAGATGCTTGCTTGAGCATACCCGGGGAGATCAGGACCCCGTCGGGCTCGCCGGCCACTATCGTCTCCACGACCTCTAGGGGCCTTCCGGCCTCCGGCGGCACCCTGAGGTTCGTTCCGTGGTCAAAGGCGATAATGAAAGATCGCCCGCTCTCCCGGTTGAATAACCGGCCCAGCCTCAACTCCGCACCGCTCATACTTCCCCTTTCGTTGCCCAACCCCGGACCATTAATCGCAAACCTGCCACACTCTGTCAAATACGCGTAAATGGTTTCGTCGCGCCCCACGCTCCCGGCGGTAAGAGAATGAGGCTCTGGTAACGAGACGAGCGTTTCGAGCGTGCTCGGCGAGGTGCGCAAAGTCGGCAAAGCTGCAGGGGCATTCACTTACTACAACCTCGACGAGCTCGAGGCCGTCGTTAGGGCGCCGACTACCGTCCTCGTCAGCTCGTCCTCCTTCGGGGGCACCGGGGGCGAGAGGCTCGTGCGCGGCTTCAAGGCCGCAGTCGCCCGCGCCTCGGCGGACGTTCTGATCCAGTTAGATAACATCTCGGACCTCTCCGCCGTGGAGCGCGCCACCAGGTGCGACGTAGATGCCGTTATAGCCGAGGACTCGAAACTCTCCTTTCGGGACAACCTTGCTTTCATCCGCGCCGCGGTCAGCATCCTGGTCCCGAGACAGGTGCTTTCGGTTTCCTGGCACATCGCGACGGCTTTACCCTAGCGGTCCCAAACCGCCGCCTTGGTAGCCATGGTAAAGCACTTGTGGGGAAGAGAACGGACCTGGCGAAGGTTGACGCGTTGCCGGGCGTTCGGGGTTTTAGTAGAGTCTTTCCCGGGGAAGCAGCCTCGACCGGGGATCCGAAGCAGATACAAGGGTGGCGTACCCATCTCAGGGGTCCGGTCGTTAGAGGACGTGGTGGAAGCCCCGGAGAGCCACGGCCACTAGGAAGAGAACAAATACAAGACAAGGCCGTATAGGAGGAAGCGCCTTGAAGCATCAGGACTTGCGCGAACAGGTGGCTCAGGTCGCTCGGCGGATGATCGAGTCGGGCCTCGTGACCGGCACCTCTGGCAACGTGAGCGCCCGCACCCCCGAAGGCGACGTGCTGATAACCCCGAGCGGCCTCGACTATGTGCAACTCGAACCCGAAGACGTGGTGCTCGTGGACCTGGACAAGAACTTGTTAGAGGGATCTCTGGAGCCCTCCAGCGAGACCCCGATGCACACCGGCATCTACAAGGTGAGGCTAAATGCGGAAGCCGTGATCCACACTCACTCGCGCTACGCGACCACGCTGGCCTGCCTGGGCTGGGAGATACCGCCCGTCCACTACATGCTCACCGCGCTCTCGCAGGACGGACGGGTGCCTGTGGCTCCCTACGCCACCTACGGCACCGAGGAGGTCGCCAGTTACGCCAGCGAGGCTTTGGGGGAGTCGCACCACGTGTGTCTGCTCCAGAACCATGGAACTATCGCCGTAGGCGAGAGCACCGAGGAGGCCTTCTCCCGGACTGTGATTCTGGAGGAGATAGCCCAGATCTACTACCAGACCAGGGTCGCCGGGGAGCCAATCCTCCTCACCCCCCAGCAGGTCGAAGAGGTCGCGACCAAGATCGTCGACTACGGCCAGACCAAACCTATGTCGGCCGAGGCAGGCTAGAAAGCAGCGGGCCTGGCAGGATTCGAACCTGCGACACACGGCCCCGGAAACCGTTGCTGGCAGTCTGCCAACTTGAAAAAGGCTGGTCTATACGCGGGTTTTGGACCAGCTCCCCCGCACGATAGCACCCCGAAACCCTGCAATAAACTGACACATAGACTGTCACGACAGCAGTCCATCCCCTGAGCTACCTCCAGCTATTTACTGTACCTATTACTGTACCAGCTACGGCGCTTGACGCTTACCTCATAGGCAATCTCAACGTGCTTTCCCTAGCGATTCACCCTCCTCGCTGCATGGGTCTGGTAAGGAATGATTACCGGACCAAACCCTTTGAAGACAAGCCCCAAAATCGACTCTCAAGCACCCCTGGTCTTTCCTTCGGAAGTGCTAGAAGGCTCTCAGAGAGACTCCTGGTGGCGTTAGAAGGTGCGTCAGGCGGGTGTTCTGCAGCTTCCCAACTGAGCCTGCCACACCCCTTAGGATAATGATGAGAGCAAAAAAGAAACGGGTGTCCACTTATAGCTGGGAACAAGGAACGAGTAAGGAGGAGTAGTGCACCAGGGGACTCATGAAATTTTCTCGTCTCCCGACTAGTGTTTGCGCACCGCTCCGATTCCACTTACGTCTTGGTTAACCGTGGGGTCCCCTATGTATTCTACGGACCCGATACCACTAACTTTTGCGTCCAGCTCATCGCTCACGTTAACGATAGCCGAGCCCGATCCCCCAACGTCTACCTTTACCTCTTTGCTCTCCAGATCCTCTGCCTGATAGCTACCGGAACCTGCGATGTTTATCTCCTGGCTATCCGCCTCGCCGCTTATCTTTACGTTTCCTGCCCCAGTAGTGGTGACTGCCAGCTCGTCGGTGCTAATACCCTCCGCGTCGACACTACCCGATCCCGACACTTTAAGAGCGTTCAGGTCCTTGACGGTCAGCTCGTAGTTGATCGGTTGGGTTGTCTGGATGCTGGTGTTAGGCTCGGGACCAATGATCAAGCGATTATTCTCAACCTCAGACCTAATCTTCGGAAGGAGATCTTCTTCTGCCTCTACGGTTAGCGACTCGCTACCTGTCTGCTGAATAGAGAGGTTGCCAACCCCTTGCAGCTCGACCTCCTCAAAGCCGCTTACGTTCCTCGACTCGCTCGTGACGTTGCTAGGCTCCTCAGCAGTGTTCCCCGCAGAGGAGGAGGAAGAGGAGGTAACTTGCGAAGAGGATGAACTCGCTTGTCCACTTGATCCTGACGATGAAGAGACAGAAGAGGAGATACTCCCGTTTTCGTAGGTGAGGTTTAAGGTGCCTCCACTGAAGCGCTGTACAGAG
>JALZFJ010000314.1 GCA_030867425.1 Actinomycetota bacterium
AACTGCTCGACCGGCACCATCGTCCCCTCGTGGGTTACGGTGTTCAGCGTCCCCAGGACGCATCCGAAGCAGTGGAAGAACGGCACGGGGATGCAGACCCTGTCCTCCGGTCCTAGCTCCATGCACTCGCCGATGTAGAAGGCGTTCTTGACGATATTCGCGTGGGTGAGCTGCACGCCCTTGGGGAAGCCCGTCGTCCCTGAGGTGTACTGCATGTTTATTACCTCGTCCGCCTCTAGCGAATCCTGCCGCTCGCGCAACTCCTCTGCCGAGACTTCCTCGGCCCTCTCGATAAACTCCTCGTAGCCCATAATGCCCGGCGAGTCTTCGGCGCCTTCCCCGATGAGCACGACGTGCTTTAGGTGTGGCAGTCCCTCGACCGAGAGCTCGCCTTCTTCCACCTCGGTGAGCTCCGGGACGGCTTCCTGCAGGATCTCCACGAAGTCAGCCCCTTTGACACCCCTCGTGAGAAAGAGGGCTGCTGCGTCCGATTGCTCTAGAACATACTTCAACTCGTTGGCTTTGTACGCCGGGTTGACCGTGACCAGAACGGCCCCCATCTTGCCGGTAGCGAACTGGAGCGTCACCCACTCCGGCACGTTCTGTCCCCACACCGCGACGTGGTCGCCCTTTTCGAGACCCAGGGCCATCAACGCCCGGGCGCACCGCTCGACGACCTCGTTGAACTCCGCGTAAGAGTAGCGCAGTCCTCGCTCCACATAGACCAGAGCGTCGTCTTCAGGACGACGCTCCGTTACTAAGTCCAGGAGCCTCCCGACGGTCAGGCCCTCGATATCCTCCGGCCGCATAGAACTACCTCCTAACCCTTTACCCCAGCTACGAGGGCGATTGTAGCAGCCGTTATCTCAGGCGCAAACGCCGAGGGATGCTCCCGCGCCCCTGTGGCGCCCCCTATGTACCCCCGGCGACAGCCCGTCGCTCTTCGGGGCGCTCCGCGGTGATGTCCTCCTGGAACGTCTCCGAGGCCAGGTAGGTCGACACGATGGTTATAAGGGCCATCACGGCCGTGTACACGGCGATCAGCCACCAATGTCCGCCAGCCAGCGCGAGCAGCGAGGTGGCGATGAGCGGCGAGATACCGCCCCCCACCACCGACGCTAGCTGGTAGCCGATCGAAGCCCCAGAATAACGTACCCGTGTGCCGAAAAGCTCGGAGAAGTAGGCCGCCTGGGGGCCGTACATCGGGTCGTGTCCGAGTATGAGACCTAGCACGATGGCCAGCCAGACCACGACCGTCGAACCGGTGTCCAGGAGCAAGAAGAAGGGGAAGGAGAACACCAGCGAGAACACCGCGCCGAACATGTACAGCGGCCTCCGCCCGTAGCGATCGGAGAGTGCCCCGAACAACGGGATGGTAAAGAGCCCTATTGCGGCGCCGATTATAACGCCGATCAGGCCCACGTTCCTCGACAGCCCCAGCACTTGGGTAATGTAGCTGAGCACGAAGACGGTGAGGATGTAGAAGATCCCGTTCTCGGCGATGCGCATACCCATAGCCAAAAGGACGTTCTTGGGATACAGGCGTACCACATCCATTATCGGCATGTCAGCTGCAGTCTCAGACTCCTGCACCTGCCTGAACGCCGGCGATTCCATTATCCTCAGCCGAATAAAGAGGCCGACGCCCACCAGGATGATGCTCAGCAGGAACGGTATCCGCCAGCCCCAGGAGAAGAACGCTTCCTGGGAGAGAGTCAGGGAGAGCGGCAAGAGCGCCAGGTTCCCGAGCAGGAGCCCCGCTGGGACTCCCATCTGGGGCCAGCTCCCGTAGAAGCCACGCCGACCCTCGGGGGAGTGCTCCACCGCCAAAAGTACTGCGCCACCCCACTCTCCGCCTACCCCGAGGCCCTGGCATATGCGAAACACCACAAGCAGTATCGGGGCCCAGATTCCGATCGACTCGTACGTGGGTAGCAAGCCGATCACGAACGTCGCGGTCCCCATTACCAGCAGCGAGATGACCAGCATCGTCTTGCGGCCGATCCTGTCCCCATAGTGGCCGAAGATCAAACCGCCCACGGGGCGGGCGAAGAAGCCGACCGCGAAGGTGCCCATAGCCGACAGAGTGTTGATGAGCGGGGTGGAGACCGGGAAGAACAACTGTCCAAAGACCAGGGCGGCCGCCGTCCCGTAGAGGAAGAAGTCGTACCACTCTATGGCCGTGCCGATAAAGCTCGCCGCGACCACCTGCCGAATCGACTGCGTCTCCCCCTCGTGCTGCCCGCCGGCCCTATCCACTACGCCCACCACCTGCTATGGACTTTAACGCGCGTTGCATATAAATCCACACCTCCTTTTTCCTCTAGCTCTTTTCCCTACGGGAAGCTTAGGGGATGCCCTGATGTGGGTCAACAAGAACCGTCAGCGATTAGCAGGAACGAGGAAGCTAGAGGGTGATAGCCGACAGCTACTTACCCTGTGGTCTCCATAGGACAGTGCACCGCAGGGGACGGTCCGGGCTCCGAGAGCCAGCGCGTGATCTCGACCTTGTTCTCGGTGAAAAACCTGACCCCGTCCTTGCCGGTGGCGTGCAGGTCGCCGTAGAAGGATTTCTTTATACCGACTCCAAAATACAAAACAGCCTGAGCTTAGGTTCCACACCCAGCTGACCGCCGATGCGCAAACGGTGCGCTTCAAGCTGACACCTGTGGAGCAGAAAGTCAGGAGTCAGATAGTTTAGACCTTGGGATGTGTAGAATGGAGGTGCTTACGGGAGTACAAAAGAAGATGGCTTCTCCACTACAATCCAAGAAGCACAGAATCAAGAGAGCTGGGTCTTCTTGTACCCTGCTCGCTTCTTGCGGCAAGCCTTTCTGAGGTGGTGGGATAGCTCTATGTAGTAGAGCACATGACTGAAAATCATGGTGTCCCCGGTTCGAGTACGGGTCCCGCCACTTCTAAAATACCTGCAAAGAAGAGCATCTTCCTAAAAGATGGGGGGTGCAGCATGAAAATAGGGCTGGGATGCCCAAGCCCAGCCCTATTTTGGTCTATCTGACATGCGCAATCTAGGGGCTAGCGTGACC
>JALZFJ010000327.1 GCA_030867425.1 Actinomycetota bacterium
CGGTAAGGCTCGGCACCAAGCTCACGATCCGCTCCGGCTTCATGGCTAGAGGATAACCCGTCAAAGACGCCAGAATCATTACCGAAGAAGTCCCTAAGGATAACCATTTTGTTACGCGTACAACTTACCATCAATATATGTACGCGATCCAAAGGAGACGTGGCGCGCACAGCGGAGTCGTACTTTCGGCGGTCCGAAATAGGAGGTAGCGGCATGACGAAGAGGTTAGTGAACCTGTTAGGTATGTTGGCTCTATTGCTCGCGGCGCCCGCACCGGCGTTCGCCCAGCCGCCGGCCTCCGACTACTTTCTCCTCTTCAGGGACCGCTGCGATCTTCTAATCCTGGTCTCTGCGGTGCTCCTCCACGGGTTTTACGGAGTACTGTACGTACCCGCGCGGGTTCCTTTCGGACCACTCGTTGAGCTCCTTCGCCCGCCACTCAGCCTGCTCAAAGGTCGGGAAACGGGCGATCTCCCGCTCCTTGAAGAACACCACCGCGACCACCTTGTAACCGGCCTCTTCCAACGAAACTCCTGCCTTGACCACCGCTCATTCTGCCTGCTACTATCGGCTTTCACAATACCTTTGGGGAAAGGAACCTTAATGCGCAGGGGCGCAAAGATGTTGCAACCCGAACAGCTCGGCGGCAAGTCCGGGATGGCGCGGTGAGGGATACCCTGCCGACGGTGCTGGAGGGGACCCGGCTCGTCACGCTGGCCCAGAACGTGCCGGGACCCGCGGCAGCCGCGCGCCTGCGCGAGTTCGGAGCTTCAATCGTCAAGATCGAACCGCCCGAAGGGGATCCTCTCTCGCGCTCGAATCCCGCCTGGTACGAGGCGCTCGCCACGGGGAATGAGGTTATCCGGCTCGACCTCAAAGACACCAATGACCGCGACCGGCTCGATGACCGACTTGCGGAAGCCGACGTGCTCTTGACCTCCAGCCGCCCCGGCGCTTTAAGGCGGCTCGGGCTCGGCCCGGAGGAGTTGGGCGCACGGTACCCTGGCCTCTGCCGCGTCGCCATTACCGGCTACCCCGCGCCGCGGGAGGACGAGCCCGGCCACGACCTTACGTACCTTGCGGCCTACGGACTGCTCGCGCCGCCCGACATGCCGCGTACCCTGCTCGCCGACCTCGCCGGAGCCGAGCGGGCGGTGACGGCGACGCTGGCCCTGCTCTTGAACCGCGACCGCGGGGACAAAGCAGGATGCGCTGAGGTGCCGCTCTCGGAGGCGGCGGCTTTCTTCGGGGAGCCCTTGCGGTACGGAATCACGGCGCCGGGGGACGTGCTCGGAGGCGGGTTGCCGGGCTACAATCTGTACCGCGCCTCGGATGGTTGGATCGCCGTCGCCGCCCTCGAAGAGCATTTCTGGTTAAAGCTCCAGGCCGAGCTCCGGCTCAAAGGCGCGCAAAGAGAGGACCTGGAGAAGATCTTCCGCCATAAGTCGGCGGAGCACTGGGAAGAGTGGGCGGCGGAGCGCGACCTACCTCTTAAAGCAGTCAGCAGTCAGCCATCAGCCAAAAGCCAGACCACGAACTCGGAGGAGGTTAATCAGACGCGATAAACAGGAACTACGCCACAAAGGCCGTGGCACGAGCGCGCGGCGGTCTGCCATAAACAAAAAGCTGAACGCTTCTAAGCGAAGGGAGGACCAATGAAAGGACTGATCCAGGACTACCAGCTGACCCTGCCGGCGATCCTTAAGCGGGCCGAGGATCTCTACGGCATGAAAGAAATCGTTACCCGCAACCCCGACAAGAGCTTCCACCGCTACACCTACGCTGACTTCGTCCGGCGCTCCAAGAAGCTCGCCGTAGCTTTGGGGGAGCTCGGGCTGGAGAAGAGCGACCGGGTCGTTACCCTCGCCTGGAACACCTACCAGCACCTCGAAGCCTACTTCGGCGTACCGTCCGCGGGGCTGATCCTGCACACCCTGAACCCACGTCTGAGTCACAACGACCTCGCCTATATCATCAACCACGCCGAGGACAGGGTGCTACTCATAGACGAGACCCTCGTAGAACTGCTCGACGGCATCAAAGACGAAGTGGACCTGGAGCATATATTCGTCTTCTCCGCTGACGGTTCCGCACCGGAGGGGCTCGAGAGCTACGAGGACCTCCTCGAGGGCGCCGATGAGGCCGAATTCGAGTACCCGGAGCTCGACGAGACCGATGCTGCGGCGCTGTGCTACACCTCCGGGACGACGGGGAGACCCAAGGGCGCCCTGTACTCGCACCGGAGCGTCTGCCTGCACTCGATGGCCCTAGCGGCGGCAGACGGTCTGGGGATACGTGAGCGGGACTCGGTGTTGCCGGTGGTACCGATGTTCCACGTTAACGCCTGGGGTGTGCCGTTCGCCTCGACTATGGTTGGAGCAAAGCAGGTAATGCCCGGGATGCACTTGGACCCCGAGAGCTTGCTGGAGGACTTCGAGCAGGAGCGGGTGACCTTCACCGCCGGGGTACCGACGGTCTTTCTGGCCGTGCTGCAGACGTTGGACAAAGACCCGGAGGCCTACGACCTCTCCAACATACGAAGCATGGCCATCGGGGGCTCGGCGGCACCGGAGAGCATGATCCGGGCCTTCGATGAGCGGTATGGCCTCACAGTAGTCCACGCCTGGGGCATGACCGAGACGGACCCGGTCGCCACCGTCTGCCACCTCACCGGCGAGCTGCTTGAAGCCCCGGAAGACGAGCAGTACAAGTACCGGGCCAAGCAGGGCTTCCCCTTGCCCTTCATCGAGATTCGGGGTCGCGGCGACGATGGCCTTATCCCCTGGGACGGTGAGGCGATGGGCGAGCTCGAGGTGCGCGGTCCGTGGGTCGCCAGCAGCTACTTCAACACCGAAGAAGGCAGCGACAAGTTCACCGAAGACGGCTGGTTCAAGACCGGCGATATCGTCACCATCGAACCTGGGGGCTACGTCGAGATCCGGGACCGCGACAA
>JALZFJ010000348.1 GCA_030867425.1 Actinomycetota bacterium
CGATAGCCTCCGCGTAGGCTGGGTCGAAGGCGTGCTCGGCGTCGATAAACGCGGCCAGTCCTCCCGCTTTCTGGGCTTCGGCGATGATATGAAGAGCGAGGGTGGTCTTGCCGCTGGATTCTGGGCCGTAAATCTCAACGACGCGGCCCCTGGGCACGCCACCGACGCCTAAAGCCAGGTCAAGTGCCAGAGCTCCCGTAGGGATAGACGCTACATCACTGGGCCTCTCGTCGCCCATGCGCATGATCGACCCTTTGCCAAACTGCCGATCTATCTGAGAGACGGCGGCGTCTATTGCCCTATTCCTGTTATCTGCCACCCTAAGATCACTCACAATGTACTCTCCTTCTTTTCTCGTGTCTCTTGTGTGCTCATCTCGCACCTTCCCGTGATTATCCGGTAGAGGGACAGCGATTACTACAGTGAAACCTTGCGAAATTCTGGTAATGGCTTCCTATTAGTATGTATCAGGGCTCAAAGCTAGCTGCTAATGCCACTAGCAACAGCAGCACCGGGCTTGTTATTGCTGGTACTGTAGAGCCTCGAAAGGTGTACAAGTACGAGTCCGATCTGGAGAAAATCTTAGGCGATCTGTGGGAATAGTAAACGAGACGATGAACCCTTCTCACGCTTTTTTGTGGCCAAGTTGTTTCCCTTCTTCTGGCTCAAAGAGTAGTTAGATCGATCAGCAAGGAGGCGAACTTCCTCAGTAGTGAGGTGAGCTAGGCAGTTTCCGAGACTACTAGCCTTTTCGGAGATTGGGTGAATAGAGGCTGCGGCAGCACCCAAGCTCAATGGTTCCGATTACCGTTGTCGCTCCGAATTCTGGGTGCTGCACCCTTGCGTGCAGCAAACTCTCTCGCAGAGGTCTCTAACCTACCCGAGAGCTGCATCCAACTCCTCGGCATGATGCTCGATCCACACTTGCTCCATCCGGATCATCATCGGAATGCCCGCGGCCACAAGCCGTTCAAACGCCGGTTTTCTGGCCGCAGCGAGCGCTTCGATGCCGCAAGCCGTAGTCTCCATGCGTCGGATCGCGAATTTTACGAATCCCAACCGATCTTCCTCTGTTAAGCCGTACGCGGCGCAGAGCGTGCGCAGGCGACGGAAGCGGTCTGGCGGTGAAGACCAACCGTGCCGCGCACAGCCAGCATCGTCTGTGAGAGGCACAAACTGCCACGCTGCATGGACCACGTCCCACAGAGGCGGGGCCGGGTGTGCGTAGTCCCAGTCAAGGAACGCAACCGGTCTCCCATCGCGGAAGACAGTGTTCCTCGGGGCGAGGTCGTTGTGGCAGACGAGCGTCTTCGGGCCGGGGATCGGTTCGTGGTGCCAGCGGATTCCGGAAGGGAGTTCAAAGTTTAGGACGGCGTCGTGCAAGCGCCGGAGCAGTCGGCCGACTTCGTCGAGAGCCCGAGCGGTCACAATCTTGGGCCTCGCTCGGTGGGCCACCTCTCCTGGGATGTAGGTGAGGACTTCGCGCTCACGCTCGTCGATGCCCAGCACCCGGGGAGCGCCGTCGAAGCCTGCATGCTCTAGGTGACGCAAGAGGGCGTGGACCGCAGGTGTCCATGGGCCGGTGCTGCGCCGCACCGTGTCTCCGACCCTTGCTACGGCGCTGACGTTGCCTGAGAGCGGGTTTTCTTGGAAACGATCACCGAACGATCTTACGCGGGCAGTTTACTCCCGTTCATGACTGCGGGGGCAGGTGCCGTAGTCTGGGGGTTGACATTAGCTCGCCTAATCTTGGGTGGAGAAGATTTTCTCCAACTTAGCCCTATAGGCTATGCGACCGGGGCTGTCAGGTTCTCCTAACCAGCGGGTTTCTGAGAGTTTCCGGCACCGAAAACTTGGTTTCCCAGAAGAACAGCCTTGTCCGCAACCGGGTGCATAAGGGAGGGCCGACGAGGTCCGGGAACACCCTCAGGCTAACGAGTGCCCAGCATACAGTACCAGAGTACCAAGCAGGGCGGCTACGGTTATCCCTATACGCTCTCCTGGTCGCCGGTAGCTCTCCCCGGTCTATCCTCCGGCTTAGAGCCTCACCTTACACTGCCAAACTAAGCGAAAACTCAAGGGAGCAGCGAGATCGCGAAAAGGCGTGAGCTTAACTTAGATAAGTTGTTTTGCGACACTTCGCGAATGCCCGCGAAACCCGCTCTACCGCATTAGAAGTCTGCGGCTCTGTCCTGCTGAGCTACGGGCGCGTGGTGGCTTCGTAGGAAGCGCGGAGAGCGGGTGAGGGGAATCGAACCCCCATAACCAGCTTGGAAGGCTGGGGCTCTACCATTGAGCTACACCCGCGCGTAGGCCTTTCGGTCGGGGCGAGAGGATTTGAACCTCCGACCCCCTGCTCCCAAAGCAGGTGCGCTGCCAGACTGCGCCACGCCCCGTCCGAGACCTACGAAAAGTATACCAGAGCATCGGGGACCTCCGGTCTAGACCACGGTGGCGTGGGCGGCGGCCTCTATCTTCTCTTCGAGGAAACGGCTTCCCAAAGCGGCGAACTCTTCAGGGTCGGCGCTGCACACGTAGTACGAGCGGCCCTCGTCCTCAAGGCTCTTAGGGCGCCTCAAGAAGCCCCTCCTCGAGAGTATGCGTCCCACCTCCAGAGCAGTCTGCCCGGCGGAGGAGATCAGGCGCACCTTAGGTCCCAGGATCCTATTGATAGGCGCCGAGATCAGGGGGTAGTGCGTGCACCCCAAGATGACCGCGTCCACCCCCCTCTTTTTAAGGGGGTCCAGGTAGCCCCCGGCGACCTTCTCCAGCTCCGGCCCGTCCACGACGCCGCGCTCGATGAGCGGCACGAACTCGTGGCAAGCCTGCTCGTACACCTCGACGCCGGCGTCCATGAGGTGGACGGCTTTCGCGTACGCCCTGCTCCCGACTGTGGCCTCGGTGGCGAGGACCCCGACGCGCCGGTTGCGGGTCTCCAGCACGGCCGCCCGGGCGCCGGGCTCTATAACCCCGATTATCGGGACCTTGAACGATCTCTGGGCCGTCTTGATCGCCGCCGCGGTCGCCGTATTGCACGCGATGACCACCAACTTCACGTCCAGACTGACCAGGTACTCGATGATCTCGAACGCGAACCACCGCACCTCGGCCAGCTCCCGGACACCGTACGGCACCCGCGCCGTGTCGCCGAAGTAGACCGTGTGCTCATAGGGTAGCCGGTCCCGGATCTCCGCGAGCACCGTCAGCCCGCCTACCCCCGAATCGAAGACGCCTATGGGCCTGGGATCGCTCACGGGATCGCATTATATACATTCGGCACAGAGTTGCCGGAGAAAGCGAAAAGGCCCACCGGATAAGCGGGCCGCGAGTAGTGGAGGCGGCGGGATTCGAACCCGCGTCCGCGAACGCGCCGTCCGTGAGATTCTACGAGCGTCGCACCCGGTTTAGTTTCGCCCTACCCTGCGGACCGGGGCGCCGCAGGAGGGCTAGCCCGTTCGAATGTCCCCTTTAAGCCCCGGGCCAGGACCCAAAGGGTGAGCCCACTCAATGTCACCGGTACCCGGGTCGTGGACTACCCGGGCCGATGGGCTGCCTTTATTTAAGCAGCCAGAGCCACCTCATTATCGTTGGCGTGTATGTTTAGCTGCCGGCGTTTAACGAGTCTCCAGCAAACTCGGCTCGTCTCACGAGACGCTGACCGCTCACGTCGAAGCCGGTACGCCCCCTTATACTAGGCGTATTATACCACGCCTGAACTGGTCAAAACCCAGCGAGCTAGCGCCGGAGGCGCTCC
The DNA here is from genome assembly GCA_030867425.1 of Actinomycetota bacterium. Taxonomy (GTDB): domain Bacteria; phylum Actinomycetota; class Rubrobacteria; order Rubrobacterales; family Rubrobacteraceae; genus Rubrobacter_F. Next base: position 3,755 of record JALZFJ010000348.1, read on the forward strand.
TTCATGGCGCGTTCGATCTCGCGCTCTGCGGTCTTGCGGGCGATCTCGCGACGTTTGTCGTACTGCTTTTTGCGGCTGGCGACGGCGAGCTCGAGCTTTATGTTGCCGTTCTTTTCGTAGAGTCTCAAGGGGATGATCGTCTTGCCCTCTTCCTGGCTCTTGCCGATGAGGCGTGAGATCTCCCCCTTGTGCAAGAGCAGCTTGCGGTCGCGGGTCGGGAGCTGCTCGCGGTGGGTGGCGTTCGCGTACGGGGAGACGTGGGCGCCGATGAGGAAGACCTCCCCGTCCCTCACCCTGGCATAGCTCTCCTTGAGGTTTGCCCGACCCGCCCGGATGGACTTCACCTCAGGACCGGTGAGCTGGATACCGGCTTCGTAGGTCTCCTCGATGGCGAAGTCGTGCAGCGCCTTCCTGTTCTGAGCGAAGAGCCTGCCGTTCAAAGCCGCTTCACCACCCTGAGCTCTGCCCGCTGCATCAGCGGTCGAACGTCCAAAAGCTCGACGAGGACGCGATCCCCGACCTTGTAGGAGGAGCCTATCTGGTCGTTCGAGAGGACCACCCCGTTCGGCTCCAACTCCCACCAACCGGGGAGCTTGCTGACGTGCACGAGGCCCGTCGCCCCCGTCTCGAGCTCGACGAAGAGTCCGAAGGCCGCGGTGCTCACGACCACGCCTTCCAGGTTCTCTCCCACGCGGTCCCGCATCAGCCACATCAGGGTGTACTCGTCTGCAGTGCGCTCGCAGATCATGCTCCGCCACTCGCGCTCGGAGATGTGCCTGGCAGCCTCCGCGAGATCATCCGGTGGCTCGTCACCCAGAAGCGCGCGGTGGACGAGGACATCGGAGTAGCGCCGGATCGGGGAGGTGAAGTGGGTGTAGTTCTCTAGCGCCAGCCCGTAGTGGCCCAGAGGCGAAGGTGAATAGAACGCGCGGGGTATGGAGCGTAGGATAAGGTAACCTATAGCGTCCGACTTTGCCTTCTGGGCAATAACGCCGAGGTTCTCCGGCGCCGGCTCGACCTGCATCCCCACAGCAGCTAGCCTCTCACCCAGGATCTCCATGTCCTCCGCGTCGGGCCTCTCGTGCACCCGGTA
>JALZFJ010000168.1 GCA_030867425.1 Actinomycetota bacterium
TCGTGTCCGGTCGCATGAAGCTCGCCGGCTCGTCGGCGGGAGCACTCTCGGAGAGGTCGCCTGCGTGCTCGACGTAATTAAGCCCGATGCCCCAGATCTTGCGCGGCCGTCGGTAGAGCGGGGCGAAGGAGAGTTGAGAGGACGCTCCTCCTCGTACCTCTCCCCGGTCGTAGGCCTCCTTCAGATCATGGAAGCGTCCGCTCTGTAGCAGAGAGAGCAGGTCTGCGCCCTCCTCTTCGGTGAGATCGCCAACCTCCCGGACGGGCGCCACGCCATCAGATAGCATAGCGGCCGCTTCTTCTCTGCCTTCTTGCCAGATGGTTACGAGCCTCAATCGTGTCTCCTTCATCGCTTGGGTCATGTTAGTCGACGTCTGCCACAGTTGTTCTGACGCAGTAGAAGCGCTCGCGGAAATTCTGGCACCGCGCATCCGCAAAGAATATGCAGGTCGAGAAAAGTACATCAATAGGTAACAGGCTTGGTGGGGAGAAATGATCGAGATGGCCTTCGCGCCTAGCGGGCAATACACGCGCAAGGCGGCCGTTGGTCCCCCTAGATCGGCTTTGCTGTGCTGTAAAAGCATTATGTTAAGAGAAATATACTCAAAATGTACAGTACTTTAACTTCACCTCGATATAAGGGAACGTAGTGCAGAAGCCAGCGAGGCCCAGGAGGGAACGCTCGTGGTCATTAAGAACAAAACCTCTTACGTAGAGGCCCAAGAAGCTGCCAGGATGCTCGGGATGAGCCAACGTGCTGTGCGCAACCTCGTGGCTCGAGGGCGACTAGAGTCCACAAGGGATGCAAAGGGTGTGGCTGCGCGCCTTCTGATCTCAGTTGCCTCTATAGAGAAGCTTCGCCTGGAGCAGTAGCCTAAGCTCTGCTAAGCGCGTTGAAAAAGTTGATGAAGGGATCGGTCGCCGGTCAACTCTTACTGCCTCTTGTTTTTTGAGTCGGCACGGTTAAGTTCATATGAGTGTGCACGATTGAACGAAGGAGCACCGAATGATGCATGGCGGACCTACCATACTGGCTGAGGGGTTGATGAAGAATTACGGCAAGACCCGGGCGCTGAACGGGCTCGATCTCGAGGCCAAGGAGGGTACCGTCCTCGGGCTACTGGGACCGAACGGTGCGGGTAAGACCACCGCGGTCCGCATCCTCGCCACGCTCCTAAAGCCTGACGCCGGACGGGCGGAGGTCGCCGGCCTAGACGTGATGGGCCAAGCCAATCTGTTGCGCTCGCGTATCGGGCTGACCGGCCAGTACGCCGCAGTTGACGAGTACCTGACCGGCAGGGAGAACCTGGAGATGTTCGGGCGGCTCTACCGCTTGCCGAAGACTCGGGCTCGACGCAGAGCCGACGAGCTCCTAGAGCGCTTCGATCTGACCGATGCCGCCTCTCGTCTGGTGAAGACGTACTCTGGAGGAATGCGCCGTCGCCTCGACCTAGCCGCGAGCCTCGTCGTCTCGCCCCCGGTGCTCTTCCTCGATGAGCCGACCACGGGCCTCGACCCCCGCAGTCGCCTAGCCGTGTGGGATCTCATCGGTGAGCTTGTGACGAGCGGGACGACGCTGCTCCTTACAACGCAGTACCTGGAGGAAGCCGACCGCCTCGCCGACCGGATCTCGGTCATCGATTCGGGAAGAGTGATCGCCGATGGCACCTCTGGCGAGCTCAAGGCGCGGGTGGGGGGCGAGCGCCTGGAGGTGACGGTGGTCCATGAAGACGATCTCCACGCCGCCGCTCGGACGCTCAGACCGTATACCCACGGCGAGGGGGACGTGTTCGTAGATGCTGCTCGTCGCCACGCCAGCGTAACCGTAGCGGGCGGGCAGAGGCCACTGGCCGCTGTAGTCCGTGACCTCGACTCCAGCGGCGTCGAGGTCGAGGACCTGGGTCTGAGGCGCCCCACGCTGGACGACGTCTTCCTCGCCCTGACCGGGCACGCGACGCAGCCCACCGAAGATGAGCTTGGCTCTTCACCTCTGGACGACCGCCCCGAGAAGGAGATCGCGTGAGCGCCGCTACTACCGGCCCTCATGCCGATAACTCGGGTCAGTCTCTTCGGAGCCGACTCTACTGGGCTTTGGCCGATGGTCTGGTTCTGGCCAAGCGCAACCTCGTCCAGATCCCACGCATCCCCGAGCTGTTGATCTTCGCGACGATCCAGCCGGTCATGTTCGTGCTCCTCTTCCGCTACGTCTTCGGTGGTGCTATTGACGTGGGCAGCCAGAGCTACGTCAACTACCTGATGGCCGGCATCTTTGCGCAGACCGTCGCCTTCGGATCAATGACGACAGGCATCGGGTTAGCTGAGGACCTCTCCCGCGGGCTCATCGACCGGTTTCGCTCGCTGCCAATGGCGCGCTCGGCTGTCCTCGTGGGCCGCACGATCGCCGACTTGGTGAGGAATATGTTCGTCGTCGCCGTGATGCTGGCCGTGGGGCTTCTGGTCGGCTTCCGACCGGGAGGTGGCGCGACCGGCTGGGTAGCCGCGATCGGGTTGCTGCTCCTCCTGAGCTTCGCATTCTCCTGGATAGCGGCGACGATCGGGCTTTTGGTACGCAACGTGGAGGCGGTGCAGCCGGCAAGCTTCGTCTGGCTCTTTCCGCTGACCTTTGCAAGCAGCGCTTTCGTGCCTACCAGCAGCATGCCCGGCTGGCTCCGCGCCTTCGCCGAGCGCCAGCCGATCACACAAGTTGTCGACGCGGTGCGAGG
>JALZFJ010000371.1 GCA_030867425.1 Actinomycetota bacterium
CTCTCGTTCCCCATGCGATTCCGCGAGACGTCGATCGAGGTTACGTTAAAGGAAGGCAAGCTGGCGGTCGCCACACAGACCGACGGCTTCAACCGGTCCATCGAGGTCGGCGTCGGCGAGGAGGTCCAGGAGATCAATGACGGGGAGCGCTACACCTTCACTCTCTGAGCAGTCTCCCGGACGAGAGAGCACTACCTCGAACCGTCTTGAACCTCCCGGCAGTTAGCAACGTGCCCACCTCTTAGCCCCGTCGCGCCGCAACGACCACACGGATCCTCGCTTCCCGCTTTGCGGCGAAGCCCTACGACCATTGCGTCTGCGGCCTCTTCTGCTCCTCACCGTCAACCTCGAGATCTACGCGCTCGTTGAAGAAGCACAAGTGACCCCTTATCTTGCCTGCTTCCGGAATAGGCTCCTGGTAACTCCAGACGAGATCCTCCACGCGCCCGCCTCCGGCATCCACTGACCAGTACGACGCCACACCCTTGTAGGGGCACTGCGTATTCGTATCACTCGGGACGAGTAGTTCCTCGCGGACGTCTTCCGGTGGGATGTAGTAGCGCGTCGGCAGACCCGTCTCGAAGAGAAGCTTCGGCCGGGTAGTCTCGGCAACGACCTCGCCGTTCACGAGGACTCTGACGTGCCGGGAGCTATCCAAGACGTCGACCCGGTGGTAAGGGTCGCGGGGGTGGACGAAGACCTCCTCATCCTCCTCGTACCAATGATCCATCATACGCCAGTAAAAGGCCAAGTAGTCGGCCAGGGGCGGGGCGGACTCCAGCGGCTCCGGGTAGCTCCACACAGCGTTCTCGGCAACGCGATCCCCAACTCGCACCGACCAGTAGGCGGCATTGCCCTTGAACGGGCACTGAGTGGTGTGGTCGCTCGGTTCAAGGAGATCTTGACGCACGTCTTCCCAGGGGAAGTAATAGACGGGCAGGTGTCCGGTCTCGTGCAGCAGTTTCACCCGCCGGCTGTCGGCTACGGTCTCGTCGTTGAAGACCGCACGTACCCGCTTGGGACAGTCCTCGAGGTAGAGGGTGTGGGCCTTCAGCACCGAGGTGTCGAAGTTGAACGTGCCGTTGCTCTGTTCGCCGAACGGGCCGGTTCCCTTGGTTAGCGCCATCCGTCGTTCTCCTTTCCTTTCTCGATTATGCCGAGCAAGATTCGCTTCTTTTCAGAAAGCTTTAATAAGTGTAACCTCCAAGAGAAACAGCGTACCGTTCTAGTTAGGTAGCAGCATCGGGAGGTTTATCGTTTCGATGAGGGTTCTCGTAACTGGAAGCGCCGGCCATCTCGGTGAGGCTCTTGTCCGGACTCTGCGGGAGAGGCAGCACGAGGTCGCAGGGCTGGATCTGCTGGATTCACCCTTTACGAGCCATGTGGGTTCGATTACCGATACCCACTTCGTTCGCGGTTGCATGCAAGGGGTCGATTTCGTCATGCATACCGCGGCGTTGCACAAACCTCATGTGGTCACGCACTCACGACGTGCCTTTGTCGAAACAAACATTTGCGGGACCCTCAATATTCTCGAGACTGCGCTTGCGAGCGGCGTCTCTGGAATTGTCTTCACAAGCTCGACAAGTGCGTTCGGTGCAGCGTTGAGCCCCACTAGAGGGCAACCTGCCACTTGGGTCACCGAAGGCCTCCAGCCCATTCCGAAGAACATCTACGGGGTTACCAAGTCGGCTGCGGAGGAACTCTGTGAGCTGTTCTACAGGTCGAAAGGTATGCCGACCATCGTGCTCCGAACCTCGCGGTTTTTCCCTGAGGCGGACGACAACCCCGAATTTCGACAACGATACGACGATCTAAACCTCAAAGTGAACGAGTACCTGTATCGCCGTGTCGACCTCGCCGACGCCGCCGAGGCGCACATTCTAGCCGCGGAGCGTGTAGCGGCCATTGGATTCGGTCAGTATATCGTGAGCGCCACGACCCCGTTCCAAAAGGACCATCTGTCGCGCCTTCGCACGGATGTAGCTGGTGTTGTCCGAAGCCTGTTCCCCGACTACGAGGAGGAGTACAGCCGTCGCTCCTGGAGAATGCTCCCAGGCATCGATCGCGTCTACGTCAACCACTGCGCTCAGGAGGAGTTGGGGTGGAGGCCACGCTTCGATTTCCGACACGTTCTCGACCGCTTGCAGCGTGGCGAGCACGTGTTCAGCCCCCTGGCCAAGATAGTCGGGAGCAAAGGCTACCACCCGCGGACCTTCGAGGATGGACCCTATCCAATCGAGAGCAGCGGGTAGTTTGGCTGTTGCCTAACCAGGCGCTGCTGCTGACGAACCACAGCGCAGGCCCTATGGGCCTATCTGGTGGTTTGCGCTCACGTGGTTAGCCATACTACGAGTCCCGCTATAACCACCATCGCTCGGTAGTTAGCCGCCCGCTTCTCGTAGCGCGTCGCCACCCCCGCCACTGCTTGAGCCAGTTGCGCACTTCTCGACAACGTTGCTCCGCGCATAGGTCTCGCCGTGAAAGCTCGGCGGTCGCCCCGGGCACTCGGCCCTCCGCTCGCGTTGGCCGAGCCGCTTGGGAATCGCGTGCGGGATGCCGCAAAGCGGAAGGATCTGCTCCCATGCTTTATCCGTCAGCTCGCCTCGTCCGACTAATGCTGCCGATCTTCCCGTCTATCGCTCCGCTGCCTGCTATCTACCGCGTTCTCTATCCATAAACTCTCTGGTCTTGCGCTCCTCCCAGTCCTGTCCCAACCTGCCGCCGAAGACGAACGTGCTCAGCGCGTGTACACCTAGACCTATGCCCCAGCCTAGGAGAGGAAAGAAGAACCACCACGGACCTCCCGTGAGGAGGTTGATAACGAACAAGCCGGTATTGACCAGGACGAAGATGGTTGCGTGGATGTAGAAGCCCTTTAATGCCTCCACTCGTTTGTGTGCCCGTTCGTAGCGCTGCCGTTCTTGGTCCATTAGGCGCCTCCTTTTGCTAGCTAGGTGTTTCTCGCTCGCCAAGCATCGAGAACAGCATAACCTAAGGCGTGAACGAGCGTATACCCTCCTCTCGGCACGCGTCCCGGCCTCGGAGTCGGACATCCAGGCTCCTTTCCCCGCTCGTTCCCAGCGCCGGTAGCTTATCCTATAGGTGAGCACCCGTGCGGCACCACTCTCTTACTCCGGTGCTAGGCCCTTCTCGCGTAGCTCTTCGAGGGCCTTCTCCGCCTTTTTCAGGTCGCCCAAGCCCATACCGTTCAGAACATGCGGCGCTTTGGTGAACTGGACCTCGCCGTACTCGACCACCTGCCAGCGGTTGCCCCACGGATCTTGGAAGTCCAGGCCCCTTCCGGGT
>JALZFJ010000413.1 GCA_030867425.1 Actinomycetota bacterium
AGTGACATGGTAATCACCGCGGTGGTCAGGGCGATGGAGTACGTTCTCGGGGAGATCGCCTCCATGCCTATCCCGACCCGCGCTATCACGAACGAGAACTCCCCCACCTGGAACAGCCCGAGCCCCACCGCGAACGGGGCTATGTTCCCGTATCCGAAAGTCCGCGTAATCCCGGCGAATAGGAGCCCTTTGAACAGGAACACGGCGAGCACCACCGCCGCAACGGTCGCCGCTTCGTCCAACAGAAACGCCGGGTCCAGGAGCATCCCGACCGAGACGAAGAAGAGCATCGCGAAGACGTCCCGCAAAGGACCGATGTCCGCCAGAGCCTGATGGCTGTAGTCCGATTGGCTCAAGACCATCCCGGCGACGAACGCTCCGAAAGCAAAGGAGAGGCCGAAGAGGTAGGTACCGTACCCCACACCCAGGCCCACGGCGACCACCGAGATCAGGAACAGCTCCCGCGAATTCCAGCTCGCCACCCGCGCCATCAGCCACGGGAAGATCCGGGCCCCGAAAAGGGCCATGCCCGCAACGAAGAGCGCCGCCTCTAGGGCCGCCACGCCCAGCTCTGAGAGGCCCTCGCCGACGTTCCCCAACTCGGGCAGCAGGATCAGCAAAGGCACCACCGCGATATCCTGCACTATGAGCATCCCGATAATTACCCTGCCCGAGAGCGTGTTCAGCACTCCTCCCTCCGAGAGCGTTTTCAGCACGACCGCCGTGCTGGAGAGGGAGATGAGCGCCCCGAGCCAGATCGCCTCCGAATCGCCGAGGCCCAAGAGTAGACCGATACCGTAGCCGAAAGCGATCGTTAGAAGCATCTGGATAAGCGTCCCGATCAGGGCGATGCGCCGGACCGGCCGCAGTTCGCCAAGAGGGAAGTGCAGCCCGATAGCGAAGAGCAGGAGCGCTACCCCGATCTCCGCGAGCAGCTCTATCTCGTGCACGTCCCCGACCGTGGGACCGCCGGTGTTCGGACCGACTATGACGCCCGCGAGTATGTACCCCAGGATCAGGGGCAGCCCGAGCCGCCGGGCGACGACCCCGCCCAGGAAAGCGGCCACCAGGATAAGCGCGATGTCGCCGGCGATGCCCACACTGCCTTTCTACACCATAATCGCGTCGTCTATCTAGAGCCGTGAGAAGATACGTCCTCTAAAGCGTCAGTATCTCCGCCCGCACATTGCCCTCTTCCGCATGAAGCAGAGCGAAGGTGTGCTGCGGCTGCCGGCGCTTGTCGGTCGGGCTGCCAGGGTTGAGGAGCGAGAGGCCGACTTCGTCTTCCAAAAAGGGGATGTGCGAGTGGCCGAAGACGACGACGCGGGCTTCGGGGAAGCGTTTTTGGAGGCGCTTACGACGGCCTTCTTTTCGTCCCGAGTCGTGGATCATGGCTATCTTCGCGCCGCCGAAGTCGAACTCCAGGGTCTCCGGCAGGGCCACCCCTGGTGGGTCCATGTTACCCTTGACGGCGTGGACCAGGGCGTAGGAGGCGAGTTCATCGAGCACCGACGGCACGATCAGGTCCCCGGCGTGCAGGATCAGGTCGGCCTTCTCTAGGTGCAGAATCAGCCCTCCGGGCAGGGCGTGAGCGCGGCGGGGTATGTGGGTGTCGGCGAGGACGACAGCTAAAGGGCTCAAGCGCCGGTCCAGAACCGCTCGGAGATTCTGCGCGAGACGCCGCCCCTCTCCGCCGCGCCGATGCAGCGGATGGCCACCAATGCCTCAGGCTCCGCCTTGCGGACATTGAGACGCTGCGCGGCGCGATGTGCAAGCCTGGTGCAAAGAGCGAAACCGACTCAGAGCAAGCGTGGAGAGCGTAGAGTGGCGCTTCACGACCGAGGAGGATGCACGCACGCAGCTGCGCAAGCTCTATCCGTTGAGCCTTGACAGAGGACTAGCGCCCCGATGAGAAACCCCCCATCGGCTTCTTGCGCCGCGTCCGGCGCACAAACAAAGTAAGAGCTGCTGCGCACAGCATCAAGACCGCGAGAACGATCGCGAGTGGTTCAGCCTTGACGAGGAGAGCAGCGAAGGCAGCGAGGGTAGCCGAGGCAGGGATGGTGAGGACCCACGCCCAGACAATGCTACGAGCGACGCCCCATCGCACAGCGCTGAGCCGTCGGGTCGCGCCGGCTCCCATAACGGAGCCCGCCACGACGTGCGTCGTGCTGACCGGGAGCCCCCAAGAAGTCGCCACCTGGATGACTGCGGCGCCTACCGTCTCTGCGGCGAACCCGTCTACGGGTTCCATCTTGATAATCCGGCTGCTCATCGTCCGGATAATACGCCAGCCCCCCGCCCACGTCCCGAGACCTATCGCCAGCGCGGCGGCGAGTACGACCCACGTCGGGACGGCGAACTCCGATAGGTGATTCGAACTGAGAAGAGCGAGGGTGATGATCGCCATCGTCTTCTGCGCATCGTTGGCGCCGTGGCTGAAAGAGACGAAGCCGCCGGAGAAGAGCTGGAGCTTGCGGAACGCGCCGTTGGCGTGGCTCGGCCGGGCACGGCGCAGGAGGTTGAGAAGCAGGATCGCGACGACGTACGCGATGAGGAAGCCTACGACCGGCGACGTAACTAGGGCGATGAAGACCGGGTAGACCTTGACCCACACCACAGCCTCAAGACCGTACGCGGCAAGCCCCATCCCTATAAGCCCGCCGA
>JALZFJ010000015.1 GCA_030867425.1 Actinomycetota bacterium
GTCGGGGAGTACGGTGAAGCCAAGCTGGCCTGCGAAGTCATGTGGCAGGAGGGATTGCGGGACGACTGCCTTCTTACCATTCTGCGTCCCACCACAGTTATAGGACCCGGTGATGTCAAGCTGCTCCCATTTATACAGGATGCGTTGCGCAGGCCCATCATTGGGCCGATCAAGCGCAGCATCCTCTACCACCGCTCCGTACATTATGTCGCCGTGAGTAACGTGGCGGCCGCGGTTCGTTTCTGTCTAGCTCGTCCGCAGGCCTCTCGGCAGGAAACGTACGTCGTCTCTGACTACCACCAGCCCGAGAATAAGAACTACGCGAGCATGCAGGACGTGATGCGAGTTGCTTCCGGGCGACGCCCGTTTCCTGGTATAGCTTTGCCCCGCTGGATGCTGGTGGTGCTGGGGAAGGTAACCGGACGTCCGGCGCTGGGTGTAAAGCAAGTCTTCTCCTCCCGGAAGCTTCATGACGCCGGTTTCGAGGACGCAATCTCCCTCTACGACGAGGTGCAGCGCGTGGTAGAGAACTTTGAACGCTCCGCGTGAGAATGCTTTTTGCTGGGACTACTGAGGAGAAGTCGCATGAGCGAGGAGACCGGACGTAATAGCTCTGGACCGACCAGGGAAGACCGCTGGTGCGCAACACCCGCGTATCGACCTCGTTGGTCAGGGTTCTACGATGCTTGCGGCCATTTTGCCGTCCTCCTACTCATGAGCAGTTGGGATCGAGCGATCTGGCGTGGTTGGTCACGAGTTGCCGGATATGCCAGCCCTATCCTACGACCTCCTGCCCTACAGGCGGGGTTAGTTCGGGAGAGCGAGCCGCTCGCTCAATGGCCCTGGGTCAGCGCTTTGATCTATGCCCTTGAGCGCATACCGTTGCCCTTTCGACGGGAATCGTTCGGCCCGACGCGAGCCTGGGGTGAGACATTTGCGGATGCCTCCTTGAGCCGGCTTGTTGCTGGGTGTCATGCGGGATCCGCTTGGTCACTTTGCGTCCGCTGCGAGGGAGGAGTAGGAAGATAGGGAGTAATTGTATTTTTCCTACTCCCCACTCCCAAAGCGAGCGAAGCGCCTCCGGACTCCACAAAACGATGGAACCCTTCGCCCGGATTCCGTGTCAGTAGCGATCTGCTCGCATCTCGTGGGTTCCGATGCCTGGCAAGGTTGTAGTGCGGTGTTCGAGCGAACACTGCTTCAACGGGGCTTACTTGGTTGCTACCATCAGCAGCTCCTCGCCGGCGTTGGGGATAGCCCACAAAGCCATGGAAACGACGTACTGATAGGCATATCCTTTTAGTCTCTCCAATACAGGCGCATGCTTATGCTTGATGAGCGACTCGCCCGCCGTACGCACGGCGCGCAGCTCTCTGCTCTCGGTAAAGACGCCGTCGGCTCCCCTCACGGTGGTCCTCAGCTCCAGAAGGGAGAGACCAGCTGCCCGCACTGCTTGCGAGAGGGTCTTTCGGGAGAACAACGTAAGGTGCCGGGGCGGCTCCAACACCCGCCAGTCCGGTCCGAAGTGGCCGCTGCCCACGCTCTCCGTGTTGGGAGTGGCGACTACGAGCAGACTGCCGGGTCGCAGAACGCGGCGGCACTCCCTAAGCAGGCTAACCGGGTCGTGCACGTGCTCGATCGTGTGGCTCAAGACCACAGCGTCGAAGTGATCCGGAGGATAGCTCTGATCCTCCAGCGTTCCCACTCGTACTTTGAGGCCGCGGTTGCGAACGGCGTTGGCCACTGCTTCCGGGTCTGGGTCCACGCCCTCCACCTCCCACCCCAGGCGGCGAAGCTCATCGAGGACCTCCCCTGCTCCGCAGCCAACGTCGAGAACGCGGCCCCGGTGGCACGCCGGAAGGTACATAATGCTCCCGTTCATATACTCTCGTTGACCCGGGTGCAAGTAGGCCAGCCATCCGGCGAGACGTTGCAGACGGTCGACGCCTGTCCCGTAGCCGAATTTGTTGGCCAGGTAGCCGCCTCTCACGTACGAACGCAAGCGACGGGGGAGGTTGTCGGGTAACGCCACCAACGCATGGGTGGAATACACGGTGTAGGCTTTTCCGATATCCTCCCGCGTCGGACGCGGGTCCAGAAGTATGAGCGTACAACGCCGGCATCTCTTATAGGTCCACTCCCCGGGCACGCCGAAGAACCGGTCTCGGAGTCCCGTAAACAGTACCTCTTTGTCGGCGCTACCGCAGAGGGGACAGGCACGGACTTCTTCGGTGCTGAGAGCGTGCGAGCCATTCATCGAACCCATACTATATAGTAGGCATGCCCGCCTTTTGCACCTAGCTCGGCACTGCGCTGTACCGAAGATTCCACCGAAGAACGAAGGTTTCCGCTCAATTATATTCTGCCGGTGATGGGCTTGAAGAGCACGTGCGAGATCGTTGCCCGTCCGTTAGGCTCCGCGCGAATTCCCTCTTCTGAAAAAACCAGGACGCCGGGTTCGTTGCTACGGTTCCCCTGATAGACGAAATGTGGTGCGTGGTACGAAGCCCCAGGTAAGCTTCAATAGCGTCGACCCCGCGAGGGATTGGCGAATGCTTGCAAGGGGTTTGGTCTTTTGATTGGATGCTCTACCGTGAAAGTGGCTAGCACAGAGAACGGGTCAGGTCACGGATGACAGCAGAAACCAAGAAAGTTAATTCGCAGGCGAAGATAACCACTATGCCGGTTTCTGAGCAAAGGCGAGGGATGTATCCGCTACATAACTGATGGGAACTCCGAGCTTTGAATCGCGAATGGCTTTCTGCACCGACGGCCATAAGTAATCATGCCAAACTACCGTACCACCCGGTCTAAGACAATTCCAAGCTGTAAGCGTGTCGTGTTTTGCCATGTCATAATCATGACAGCCGTCAACAAAAAATAAGTCAATTTGCTCTCTGTAAGGGGTGAAGTCCATTTCAGCAGAGTCACCAAACAGTTGCTTGATATGGCAATTGCCTTGATAATGCTGCAGCATAAGTCCGACGCTCCTTTGTGCTCCACTAGCAGCCATCAGACGGAAACCCGAATTTGAAGATCTAGCATAGTACTTTTCTGCAATTTCGGTGGCTGACAGTTCCGAGGGTAGGTCAAGGGTGTACAGAACCGACCCCTCCGGTGCATTAGTGGCCATTGCCAGAGCGGTGATGCCGCGAAAGGTTCCGATCTCAAAGATATGCATAGCCTTTAGCCGTTTAACAAGAGCAGCTAGCACGACCCTTTCCAAAACCGATGCGGCTGCGAACTCGACATCGTCTTGTGTACGCACTTTAGGCTTTCCTGGCGATAGTGGAAGATGAAGGGTGCCCCCATTCTCACTAAAGAGCAGTTCACTGACATTAAGGGTACGGTCAGCTTTTACGTGCGTAGACGAATGCCCTGCGAGCTTAAGAGAATAGCGTGCAACTTTCTTCAAGAGCGCCCGCATAATCTTCAAGAGCGCCCGCATAATATCCTCCTTCACGAATAAATACTTCGCCGTGGCTGAAGCAGTGGCGATGCTCCATCGCCGAGGACAAGCCGATAAGAATCACCATATGATGAAGGTGTGACAAAGTAGTAGCTTAACGTGCTTCACGATCTGCTGTCTCATCCATATACTCGGCGCTTAGCACGCCGTATGAGCTTGATTAAGCGATCACTTCTATACAGCAACAGCGCCCAGAAGACGTAAGCCGGTTTCGGTCGAATACGCGCTGCAGTGCGAAACGCACCACCAGCACTTCGGTAGTCCTTGTGCGCTACAAAGAGTTTACCAAGAAGAAAATATTGAAAAGCCAGTGCCCGACGATTGCGTCGTAAGTGGCCACTATATTTCTTCATAATGTATTTTTGGGCCTTGATATGCTCGAGTGTGTTGCGCGAAATGCTATCGTCACTAACTATGTAGGTTACTAGCGGTACCGGGAGTTCGTATATGTCGAAGTACTGCGAAAACCGAATAAAGAATTCTCGGTCGTCTAAAGCCCTGAGGTTCGTATCGATTCCACCTACCTTGCTAAAACATTCTCTCCGAATAAGGCAAGTCTGAATTCCGATACCAGTACTCCCACAGAGCATTCGATCTAAAGCGCTATGCTCTTGTCTCCCCCGGTAGGAAGGCTTGAACAAAACGTCGCCTTCGGGAAGGCGTAGCATCATATGACTATAAACCATCCCATAAGACTTCGGGAGCGAAGTTAATAGAGGCACCTGTTTCTCCAACTTGTCCCCGTACCATAAGTCGTCGCTATCTTGAAAGGCTATAAATTCGCCTTTGGCAAGCGAAATCCCGAAGTTTCGAGCACCTGCGGACCCTGTCCTGACCGCTTGTTTCACGTATACTACCCGTTCATCTCGTAGAGACGAAACTATCTGCTCTGTATCGTCAGTCGATCCATCATCGACAACTATGATTTCGAGGTTGCTGTACGTCTGATTTAGTACGGTCTCGAGCGCCGCTCTAATTGATTGAGCGCGATTATATGTTGGTACTACAACGGTTACCAACGGCCGTTTCGTCACTGACTGGTCCTCGTTGTTTTCACCAGCCTTTGACCACGGAAGATAACCATCTTCTTACCCTAAAAGGTCTATAGACCCTGCTCATCGTGAGGAAGCTCTATCATTTTTCTTTGGTCAACGGTTCTTCAATGCAAACATGCTAATCCCCGAACCTTAGAGGAAGCTAAGAGGGAGCTATGGTTTTTCATAGGTACAGCAGCTCCCCCGGCGGCCAGCTCGGCCTCTGCCTCTCGTAGCTTGCGTACGGTCTGCTCTTGGGGGTGACTCTTCTTCATCGAGAATCCTCCTTTTGCCCATCTCGGGCCTTCGGACTCTCATAATAGTCGGATCGTTTTTCGGGGAGCAGGTCATCACCGACATCATCCAGCAGCTTCTTTTGCTTTTGAACCAGCTCGACAACTTCAACCGCTGCTTGCCTTTGTAGATGCCGATAACTATTGCCCTTCGAGATTAGATACCTGCAGTGCCCTATGTAATCGGCTTCGATTTCCTGTATTAGGGTGATCAGCCTGTCCAATTCCAAAGCATTAGTTCTAATGGAGAAGTGCTGCGTTCCCATCGACTCCATGAAGTCAGCGCATTTCGGCTGGTATTCGAGTGCGATTGCTGGTACTCCACATCCATGAGCTAGGACAATCGAGTGCAACCTCTGACCGATAACGAGGTCATAGCTTCGGATACGATTCACTGTTTTTTGAACGTTCCCGAACTCATGCCATATCGAAACCTCCTGTAGATTGAACCTGCGAACCAGATTCCGAATGATCCTCAAATCTATAGGATGCACGGGAAGAAACTCAACCTGCCAGCCGGTTTCTAGTAGTTGCCTCGCTAGCGTTGCGATAACCTCATTAACATGTTCTTGATATCCCCACATACGGCTAGAATGCCCCAAATTGATCGCGACTTTCCGCTTCATAAGATGCTGAGCAGGCTTGGGTGTGCAAAGGGACAGAGCTGGATCACCGATAACCAACGGTCTTGGTAAGCCAGATGACTCCAAGAGCCGCGCCGATAGCGGTCCCCGGACACCAACATAAGCAGCTTCTTTGAGTACTGCGACCCACTCAACCATCTCCTGTGACCAATCGATATCTGGATAGTGTTCCCGCCAAAAAGACGGATCGAGAACGCCTGTACCGAATACGACACCGCAGTTGCCACTCCTCACCACATCTCGAAAATGATAGTAGTAATTCCGAAGGTTGATCAGAGTGCCACCTCCGAGAAAGACAAAGTCGTAGAACTTATGCCGCTTAACGAGATGTTTGTAAACAAACAATTCAATGCTATGCGTATCGTCGTAAGATATGAGACGAAACTGCGGAAACAACTTCTCAATGCTCAAATATAGCGCCTCGTCACCCAAGTTAGCGTGGCCTAACCACCCAATGTATCCGGCAATGGGTTGCACTGCAAGATAATCTAGCCAATATCTAAACGCCCTAGCATTTCTAGTTCCGAATAACATTCTATATATCTTAGATGGCGTGCGAAGAACTCGATTCAAGCACTTAAGGGCTGCGTAAGTGCGTGGGAACCTCTTGATTCGCATTCTAAGCTGGGGTCCAATGTTGGAAGGACGCAGTGCCCTTCGAGTTTTCACGATTCCTCCCTCAGCCGATCCGCCCCAGCGCGGAGGCGTGTATTCCGAGCCTTCTGTGTGACACCACAGTAAGCAAGAGGTTCTGGACGACTATGCTGGTCGCCGTAGCGATCGCGGCTCCCTCCAAACCATAACTGGGTATAAGAGCAACGTTTAAGACAAGGTTCAGCACGGCGCTCGCTCCGATGGCCGTGGCGGCGTCCCGTTCGTAG
Source organism: Actinomycetota bacterium (assembly GCA_030867425.1). Classification (GTDB taxonomy): domain Bacteria; phylum Actinomycetota; class Rubrobacteria; order Rubrobacterales; family Rubrobacteraceae; genus Rubrobacter_F. Next base: position 6,322 of record JALZFJ010000015.1, read on the forward strand.
CCGGTCATGATGAGCAGTATGCCGACCGAGCCCATGGCGGCGCTGAAGAGGTAACCGAGGCTCAAGATAGTGAGAGCTGCTCCACCCTGCGTGAACCCTTCTCCAAAGATCGATAAAACCTGGCGATTAAACACTATCAAGCAAAGCGTGAGGGGCAGGGAGAATAACAATATGAAGCGGGTGCTCTTCATGACCATGCGCCGCAGTCGAGCCATGTCTCCTGACGCGTACAGGTCGGCGATGGCGGGTGCGAGCGCCAGGTTGGCAGCGTTCATGATGAACGTGATCAGAAGTGCCACCCGGCTAACCGCCGCGTAGGCGCCCGCTGCCTCCGCACCCTTCATCGTCCCCAGCAAGATGGTAGGGATCTGGGTAATGATCACCAACATACCACCGAGGAATAGTAGGGATGGCACGCTGCGCATCCACTCCCGTCCTCTGTAGGTAGGGTATGCCTGCGTAACGGCGTAGGGGAGAGCTTTGTGTAACAGTCGTGCTCCGATGAGGAAGGCGACCACGGCAGCCACAACGCTCAGCCCCACCGCACCCGCCGCGCCCAGATTCTCCCCCAAAAACGCGTATGCGACCCCGACCAAGACCAGGAACAAGAGAGGCCGGATGAGTGCCTCCGGCAGCTGGCCGACCACAACGCGCTGCAATCCTCGCATGGCCGCCTGCTGAATGTAAATAAGCGCTGCGAGGGGCAGTAAGCTCATGCCCACAAGGAAGGCGGACAGCATCTGCTGCTCCAAGCTCTTTCCGAAGAACCAGGCAGCCGTAGCCGCCAGCAATGATAGCCCGACGGAGGTAGTCAATACAGCCCGGTTCGCCCACCGCAAGAGACCCTTCACCAAGCTCCAGTCGAATCTGGCCCGGTACGCGGCGATGTTGCGGACGAGCAACAGGTCCAGCCCCAGCATCGCCGGGACGACCAGCAGGGCGACCCAGGACTGGGCGTAGGCGAAGGCTCCGTAACCTGCCAGGCCGAGCAGGCGGGCGATCAGCAGGCTGGCTAGGAAGTTGAGGCTCATGGAGGCGATCCTCAACGCGAACGAGCCGCTTGCCCCCCTTACCAATACCGCACGCAGGCCGCCCTCCTTCCCCCAATAGGGCCTGACACGATCGAGCCAGGGAAGACGACCAATAGCAGAGGCGGAACGCTTGATACCGGGAAGCTTTCCTCTCACGAGCCCGGTCCGTGCATGATGAACATAAGCATCGATTGTAAACCCTCATGGCGTCTAAGTCGTCACTGATAATCCAGTTGCTATCCCTCTATTACGCCCGATTCTTGTACCCAACGGGAGAATTTATAGAGTGCCGTAGCGTAAGAGATTCCGACGAGTGGGCGAATGACGGCGCCCGATCCGCTGCCGGCCGTCGACAGCCTGATAGCGGTGCAGGCGAAGTCCAGGAACATGACGCTCGTTACCAGCATCACCCGCAATTTCAAGCGCACCGCCATCAAGCTGCTCAACCCGTTCCAGTCCCATTGACGGCTTACTTCCGTCGGACCGATCCGAACCTCTGCTTTTCTTCTGGTATATTGCGCCATCGGTTGGTACGCTTCGAAAGGCTTATGGTAGTTTGGATGAAGAGCCGACAAGGGTGGGAATCCTTCGTGGCCACAGCCTCGTGCGTGGCCGGCGCGCAATGGTAGAACACAGCGCGGTGCCTGCAACCTCGCCGAGCCCGAGATGAATGGCAATCTGCCCCTGGTTTCCATGGTCATCCCGGCGTACAACTACGCCGACTACCTGGACGAAGCGATAAAGAGCGTTCTCGATCAGGACTACCCTAACGTCGAACTCATCGTGTTGAACGACGGCTCCACTGACCACACGCGCAAGGTACTCGAGAAGTATGGAGACCGGTTCTACTGGGAGACGCAGGAGAACATGGGCGAAGCCGACACCCTCAATAAGGGGTGGCAGATGTCCAGAGGTGAGATCCTCTCCCGCCTGAGCGCGGACGACGTCCTGCTGCAGGGTGCGATCAGCACCTCCGTGAAGCATCTCCTGGCAAACCCGGACGTTGTTTTGACGTACTGCGATTACGACTTGATAGACTCGAACTCCAGGAAGGTTCGCCGGGTCAACGCTCCCGAGCTCGACTACCAGGAGATGGTGGCGAAGTTCATCTGCCCACCCGGACCCGGTGCCTTCTTCCTCGCCGACGCTTTCAGGGCGACGGGGCCTTGGGACAGCTCGCTGAAGCTGAGCCCGGATTACGAGTACTGGCTCAGGCTGGGGCTGCAGGGAAGGTTCTTGAGGATTCCCGAGGCGCTCGCTGCCTTCCGTGTCCACGACGAGTCCCTGAGCTTCGCCGCGACCGACGAGCAAAAGTCTGATGAATACATAAGGGTGATCTCCAACTACTACGAGACGCAGCCCCTGCACCTCGACGTGCTGGAGGTTAAGGACGAGGCTTTGAGCAACGCGTACATCTTCGCCGCCCGTGCCCACATCAGAAGCAAGAGGTACCTGTTGGGGCTCAAGAGGCTCTACAAGGGGCTGTCTCTGTACCCCAAGAACCTCTCCGTCCGCACGGCCAGGATCATAGCCCACGGCCTCATCAACCACGTCAGGCACGGGATCAAGCAGAGGATGGCGGAGAGATCCCGGAAGTAAGTGTTCCTTTGAGGGTGCTCAACGTCAACGCGACGCTCGACCCCGTCTCGGGCGGCGGGACCACCGAGAGGACTTTCCAGCTGAGCCGCTACATGGCGAGAGCCGGGACGGAGTGCGCTGTCCTGACCCTCGATGGGGGCTTGGCGCCCGAGAGGATGGAGGCGCTCGCCGGGGCGCGGGTTTTCGCCTTACCTCTCCTGTGGGGGCGCTACTACGTCCCGAAGGTTTCCTTAGCCTCTCTTGAGAAGGTGCGCGTGGCCGTGGAGGGCTCGGACGTCGTCCACCTCATGAACCACTGGACCTTTCTGAATGCGGTGGTCTACCTGCTCGCGCGCCGGTTGGGGAAACCCTATGTGGTGTGCCCCGCCGGGGCCCTCCCGATCTACGGCCGTTCGAGGCACCTTAAAGCGGTCTACAATCGGCTCGTCGGATATGGAATCATCCGAAACGCCGCTGGACACGTTGCGATCACCGCCGACGAGATCCCCCACTTCGAGGCGTACGGCATCAAGGCCGGGCGTGTAAGTGTGATCCCGAACGGGATCGACCCTTCGGACTACCGCGCGAAGGACGACGCCGGTTTCCGGCAGAGATACGGCCTGGGTGGCGCCCCCTTCATCCTGTTCGTCGGGCGGCTCAACCACATAAAGGGCCCGGACCTCCTCCTCAAAGCTTTCGCCCGTGCAAAGGACGAACTGCCGGGCCACCTTCTGGTCTTTGCCGGTCCGGACGAGGGGATGCTCCCCGAACTCCAGAAAGACGTCGCCGGTTCCAGGATCGGCGATCGGGTGCGGTTCATCGGTTACCTGGGAGACGAGGAGAAGTCGCGAGCTTACCACGCCGCGGACCTCTTGGTCGTGCCGTCCCGACAGGAGGCCATGTCCATCGTGGCCCTAGAGGCCGGGATCTGCGGTACCCCCGTCCTCCTGACCGACCGCTGCGGTTTCGACGAGATCGGGAGTGCCGGTGGGGGACGGGTGGTATCGGCCTCTGTCGAAGGCCTGCGGGCCGGTCTCGTAGAGCTGCTCGAAGACCCCGCCGGGCTCACGCGAATGGGCGAGAACCTGCGGCGGTTGGCGCAGGATAGGTACACCTGGAACTCCGCGATCGAGGAGTACCTCAAGCTCTACGAACACATACTGGGTTTGAGGGCGCAACGTGGCCGAAGTGCCGGCCCTTGACAGTGGGCCAGGCGAGATGACACCCTCTAAAATTTGTAAGACTTTGAAACTTGGGAGAAAAGCGTGAGATGCTTGGTAACCGGCGGCGCCGGGTTCATAGGAAGCAGCGTAGTCCGTCGGCTCCTGAAGAGCGGCCACGAAGCAACTGTCCTCGACAACTGCTCGACAGGTTACGCGGACAACCTCAAGCCCTACCCGGAGGCAGAGTTCTTCCGGGGCGACATCAGACACGAAGCGGCGGTAGATGGGGCGATGGCCGGCAAGGATGCAGTCTTTCACCTGGCCGCGAGCGTCGGCAACAAGAAGTCCATAGACGAGCCCCTCTACGACGCCTCCCACAACGTGCTCGGCACGATCAACGTGCTCGAGGCAATGCGCAAGCACAATGTCAACAACATCGTGTACTCGTCGTCGGCGGGTATCTTCGGCGAGCCACGATACCAGCCGGTGGACGAGGAGCATCCGTGCGAGCCGGACTCGCCCTATGGGGCGACGAAGCTGTGCGGGGAGAAGCTGGCGCTCTCCTATATGAAGCTCTATGGCATAAAGGCTGTCTGCCTCCGGTACTTCAACGTCTACGGGGAGAACCAGCGCTTCGACGCCTACGGCAACGTCATCCCCATCTTCGCTACCAGAATAGCCCGCGGGGAGACCCTTACCATCTTCGGCGACGGAGAGCAGACCCGCGACTTCGTGAACGTTGAAGACGTGGCTGCGGCGAACGTCGCGGCGGCGGAGAACCCGGAGGCTTGGGGCACCTTTAACGTTGGCACGGGCACGCAGATAACCATCAACCGGCTCGTGGAGATCCTCCGCGAGGTCACCAGCGAGGACTTCAAGGCGGTCTACGGCCCGCCCCGTCCGGGCGACGTAAGGCACTGCACAGCCGACGTGCGGCGCCTGCGCGAGGTCATGAGCGTATCGCCGGGCACCGACATCCTGGAGAACCTGAGAAGGTACTACGCGTGGATGACCTCGGATCCCATCTCTGTCGAGAAGGTACTCTCCGTGAAGACGAGCTGAGTAGTAGGCTCTTGAACATACTGGTAGTCTCGCAATACTTCTGGCCGGAGACCTTCCGGATCAACGACCTGGTAGAAGGGCTGAAGGACCGGGGGCACGACGTCACTGTCCTCACCGGCAAGCCGAACTACCCGGACGGCTCGTTCTTCCCTGGCTACGGTTTTCTGAGACCGGTGCGCGAAGAGTACAAGGGGGTAAGCGTGGTGCGGGCGCCGCTGACGCCGCGGGGGAGCGGGCGCGGTCCTGCGCTGGTGGTCAACTACCTCTCGTTCGCCCTGTTCTCGAGCTTGTTGGGGCCGCTGCTCTGCCGGGGGAGGTTTGATCTCATCTTCGTCTATGAACCTTCGCCCGTGACGGTCGGCCTGCCAGCCATGGTCATGAAGAAGATCAAAAAGGCCCCGATCTTGTTCTGGGTGCAGGACCTGTGGCCCGAAAGCCTCTCCGCCACGGGCGCGGTGAGGTCCGAGCGGGTGCTGAGCCTGGTGACGAAGGTCGTCCGGTACATCTACCGCGGGTGCGACCGGATACTGGTGACCTCGAAGGGTTTCATCCCGCGCGTCGAGGCTGTGGGGGCGGCCCCGAAGAAGATCCGCTACTGGCCGCAATGGGCCGAGACGCTCTACAGTCCGGTAGAACTCGAGACGGACGCGCCGGAGAAAAAAGAGGCACCCCTTGGCTTCCGCATAATTTTCGCTGGCAACGTCGGCGCCGCCCAGAGCTTCGAGACCATTCTGGGGGCGGCAAAGAAGCTGGAGGAATATCCCGACATTCGATGGATCATCCTGGGCGACGGCCGCCGGAGAAAGTGGGTCGAGGACCGCGTGGTAGAGCTCGGGCTCGAAGAGCGGGTGCGCCTGCTCGGCAAGCGCCCCATGGAGGTCATGCCTCGCTACTTCGCCCTCGCCGACGCCCTCTTAGTGACGCTGAGACGGGATCCGATATTCTCGCTCACTATCCCCGGCAAGGTGCAGGCCTACCTAGCGTGCGGCCGGCCCGTCGTGGCCGCGCTCGACGGCGAAGGCGCCCGTGTGATCGAGGAGTCTGGCGCCGGAGTCACCGCCCCCGCCGAAGACGAGGATGCTCTGGTCGCCGCCGTCCTGAGGCTGTATGAGACCTCCCCCGAGGAACGGGAGGCATTGGGGCGCCGGGGCCGGGCGTACTTTGAGGAGCACTTCGAGCGCGAGAAGCTTCTCGATAGGCTCGAAGGCTGGATAGAAGAATTGGTCGGAGGTGGATCTAATTGCGTATCCTGATCCTCGGCGGCGACGGTATGCTCGGTCACCGCCTCCTAATGCACCTACAGAAGAACCACGAGACGAAGGTGACCTTACGTCGAGGCCTGGCTGCCTACGAGCGGTACGGGCTCTTCACGCGGGACAATTCCTACGCGGGGGTCGAGGCGCGGGATACGGATCGGATGCTAGAGGTAGTCTCCGACTTCCGGCCGGAGGCGCTCGTGAACGCGGTCGGCATAGTCAAGCAGCGAGGGGCGGCGAAGGAGGCGATCCCGAGTCTGGAGATAAACTCCCTCCTTCCGCACCGGCTGGCTCTTTTGTGCAAAGCTGCAGGTGCGAAGCTCGTGCACATCAGCACCGACTGCGTCTTTAGCGGCAGGAGGGGTAACTACACCGAGGAAGACGTCCCCGACGCGGAGGATCTGTACGGCAGGACCAAACTCCTAGGAGAGCTCGCGGAGCCAGGCTGCGTCACGCTCCGCACCTCAATCATCGGGCTCGAACTCTCGCGCCGTACGGGCCTCATCGAGTGGTTCCTCTCGCAGAGGGGCGAGATCCGGGGCTTTACGAAGGCCATCTACACCGGCCTCACCACCGTGGAGATGAGCCGTGTGATAGAACGTGTGCTGCTCGAGCATCAGGACCTCTCGGGGGTGTGGCACGTGGCCTCCGAGCCGATAACCAAGCACGACCTGCTGGTGCGGTTCTCCAAGATCCTGGGACGGGACGACGTAAGCATCGTGCCAGACGGCTCGGTGCGCATAGACCGGAGCCTTTCTGCGCTCGCATTCGAAAAGGTCACCGGGTATAGTGCTCCGGGATGGAACGAAATGTTGGAAGAGCTGGGCGCCGAGGTGCGCCAGAGGCAGGGAGAGAAAGTTTGGTAGAGAAGGTCCTTGAGGGCAAGCGGGTTCTAGTGACGGGGGGCACGGGCTCCTTAGGTAAACCACTCGTGCGGCGCATCCTGAGCGGGGATCTAGGCAACCCGGAGAGCGTTACGGTTTTCTCGCGCGACGAGGGCAAGCACCACCAGATGAAGGCGGACTGGAAGCACGAGCGCGCCGCCACGAATGACATCTTCTACCACAACTTCGAGGAACTCCTGGAGTTTCGCCTAGGGGACGTGCGCGACTACCAGGCCCTCGTCCCCGCCGTGAGGAGCGCCGAGATCATCTTTCACGCCGCCGCTTTGAAGCAGGTACCTTCGTGCGAGTATTTCCCGTACGAGGCTGTCCGCACCAACATAGAGGGGGCGAACAACCTGGTGCGCGCGATCCGCTCGAACGACACTCCCGTCGAGAAGGTTATCGGGATCTCGACCGACAAGGCATGTAAGCCGGTGAACGTCATGGGTATGACTAAGGCAATCCAGGAGCGAGTGCTCCTCGAAGGCAACATCGGCCAGAGTGAGGTTGCCTTTACCTGCGTTAGGTACGGGAACGTGGTCTCGTCCAGGGGCTCGGCTATACCGTTTTTTAGGGACCAGATCCGTCACGGCGGTCCTGTGACGCTCACGACGAAGGAGATGACCCGGTTTCTGATCACTCTGGAACAGGCGGTGGATGTGGTCTTCGACTCTCTGTTGCACTCCAAACGAGGCGAGATCTTTGTCCCCCGACTGCCCGCCGTGCGCATGGCAGACGTCGCCCACGCCATGATCGGTGGCATGGACATCCCTATAGAGGAGATCGGCATCCGCCCCGGCGAGAAGGTGCACGAGATCATGGTCTCCGAGGAGGAGTCGGTGCGTACCGTGGAGCGGCCGGGCACCTTCCGCGAGAGCTACTACGCGATATCCTCCATACTACCTGAGGTCTCCGGCGCTCTTATCAAGGAGCCGACCATCGAAGGCGAGTACTCCTCCCGGATGGAGACCAGGGACTTCGAGGAGGTTGCTGAGCTCCTGAAGGAGTCCGGCTACATCGAGAGGGTCGGACAGCCGGTTTAGAGGAGGCTTCTCTTGAAGGTCCTGACGATACTCGGGACGCGGCCTGAGATTATCCGCCTGAGCCTCATCATCGACAAGCTGGATAAGCTGACCGACCACACCCTGTTGCACACCGGTCAGAACTACGCCCCCGAGCTCGACCGCGTTTTCTTCGAGAATATGCGGGTCCGCGACCCCGACGTCTACCTCGACTCTCGCTCCCCGAGCGTTTTCGGAACGGTCGCCCGCATCCTCGAAGGGGCCGAGAAATGGATCGCCGAGGTCGAGCCGGACGCCTGTTTGATCCTGGGCGACACCTACAGCGGCCTCTCCGCTATGGTTGCAGAAAGGGCTATCGTCCCAGTCTTCCACATGGAGGCCGGCAACCGCTGCTTCGACCCCAGGGTACCCGAAGAGCGGAACCGCAAGATCATAGACCACACCTCATCCTGGCTGCTCCCCTACGTCCCAAACAGCCGCCAGAACCTCCTCAACGAGGGCATTGACAAGGAACGCATCTTCGTCTCCGGCAACCCCATCTTCGAGGTTCTCGAGCACTACAAGCCGGAGATCGAGGGGAGCGACATCCTCGACAGTTTGGACCTCAAGGAGAGAGGTTACTTCTTGGTTACCGCCCACCGGGCCGAGAACGTGGACGTGCCGGAGAGGTTGTTCGGGATAGTATCGGCGTTGAACCGGCTCGCGGCGAGCTACGATCTACCGGTGGTGTGGAGCGTACATCCCAGGACGCGGCAGAAGATCGAAGCTTCAGGGTTCGAGGTGGACGGGCGCGTTTTGCTAGCGGTGCCCTTCGACCTCTTTGACTTTGTGAAGCTGGAGGAGAACGCCTTTTGCGTACTGACCGACTCCGGCACAGTGCAGGAGGAGTGCTGCATCTTCCGGGTTCCGGCGGTGACCATCCGGGATACCACCGAGCGTCCCGAGACGGTCGAGTGCGGGAGCAACGTGCTCGCTGGATGCAGGGCGGAGCGCATCGTCGAGGCGGTCGAGCTCGTCACGCGGACGGGCTTCGACTGGGACATGCCGGAGGGGTACGTGGACCCGAACGTCTCGGACAAGGTGATCCGCTACGTCCTCGGTAACATAGGCCGCAGACCGCTCTTGGACTGGTAGCCTGTGAAGATCCTGGTCTCCGGCGGGACTGGTCTTCTGGGCCAGGGTTTACTGCGCGTCCTGCAGGAGTCGGGCGAGCACAAGATCCGTTGCCTGGTGCGCCCGACGAGCCGCACCGAACGATTGAAGGGGGCCGAGCTCCACTATGGGGACACCCGGGACGTAGGCTCGATGGAGAAGGCGCTTAAGGGGATGGACGCTTTCGTGCACATCGCCGGGATGGAGTACGCGCTGCAGGTACTGGAGGCGATGCGTCGGTCTGGGATAGAGCGGCTCGTGGCGGTGAGCAGCACGAGCGCCCACTCGCGCTTTGGGTTTCGCTCCGCCCCGCGGCTGACCAACGAGGCGTTTTTGGCCCAGAGTGGGCTCCGGTGGACGGTAGTGCGTCCGAGCATGATCTATGGCTCCGAACTCGACCACAACATGCACAAACTACTGCGCTTCCTCGACCGCTTCCCCGTCTTCCCCCTCTTCGGTACCGGGGAGAATCTCTGGCAGCCGGTCTACTACGAGGACCTTGCCCAAGGGCTCTTCGCTGCCCTCACGAAGCCGGGAACCGAAGGGCAGTACTACGACCTCCCCGGAAAACGGCCCCTCACATACACAGACCTGGTCCGCACAGCGGCGGGCGCGTTGGGTAAGAAGGCGCGCATAGTCCGCATCCCCGCAGAGCCCGTGCGCTGGGGGCTCTTCGTGGTGGAGAGGTTGAAGTTACCGCTGCCGGTGAAGAGCGAGCAGATCTTGCGCCTACGCGAGGATAAGGCCTACCCCTACGAGAAAGCACGTGAAGAGTTGGGCTACACACCCCGCACCTTTGAGGAAGGTATAGCGCTTGAGGTCGGGAGGCTGCGCGAGATCGGGATGGTCCGATGATGGGCGGGGTGGCTGCGGGTGGGGTGGCTTTCCTGGTCGCGCTCGCTGTGATTCCGGTGCTGGTTCGCTTCGCCATCGGGCGGAACCTCCTCGACGTGCCCAACGCCCGCAGCTCACACGAGATTCCAACCCCGAGGCTTGGTGGGCTCGCCGTGATCGCCGGAATCTGGGCGGCGACACCTTTTTTGAACGGCATTTTCCTCATGCTCATGGCCGCTACCTTCGCGGGGCTCGTGGGCATCCTCGACGACGTGTTCAATCTGCGCTTCTGGATGAAGGCGGTAGGGCAAGCGTTGGTTGCTTTCGCCCTGCTGTTCCTGATGCCGCCCCCGATCCTGGTTGCTGCGGGACCCTTGTGGACTCTCATGTTGCTCTTCGGAGTGGTCTGGGTCGTCGCGGTGGTGAACGCGTACAATTTCATGGACGGCATAGACGGTATCGCAGGGGGGACGGCGATCCTCAACGCACTGTTTTTGGCGGCGCTGGTCGGCGTGGGGAGCGAAATGGGCGTCGGGCTCGTGGCTTTGGCGGCGGCGGTCGCAGGGTTCATGATGTGGAACGTGAGCCCTGCCCGTATATTCTTGGGCGACTCGGGTAGCCACTTCGTCGGCTTTTTTCTCGGGACGACGGCGCTATACACGAAGCCCCTCGGGGAGCCGGGGGTCGGCGCGTTCGTGGCTTTCGTGGTCGCTGCGGCGGTATTTACACCGTTTCTGTTCGACACGGCCTACACGCTCGTGCGGCGTGCCGCCGCGCGTAAGAACGTGTTCGCAGCACATCGGGAACATATCTACCAGAGGATCACACCGGACCCCGCCAAGCATAGGCAGGTAACAAACGTCTACCTGGGTCTCTCCGCTCTTTCTGGTCTTGCGTCGCTCCTCGCCGCCGGGGGTACGCCTTTGCGGCTCTTGGGCGGGGGTGCCATCGTGGCAGGTTGCTGCTCGCTGATAGCCCTCCTGCCCCGCATCGCCGGAAGAAAAATGGGGGGTAGGGAGTAGTTACTTTCCCCACTCACTACTTCATGCTTGCCTCATGAATAATCCAGCTAGTAAGTTTACGGCTACCAGATGGATTTGAGGTCCTATGAGTTCTAGAATAGGCGCCTATGAGACGCGGGGGAGATTCGACGGAAATACTGGGTAGGCTGAGGAACTTTGCGAGGCTCTCTTCGCCCGCCGCGCGGCGCGTGGCGGCGATGGCAGTGGACGCGTTGGTAGTGCTCGAGTCGTTCGTCATAGCCCTGCTCTTCAGGTTCGATGGGTCGGTGCCCGAGGAGTTCTGGAACAGCTTCTGGCCGTTTTCGGTGCTAGCGGCGGCGGTCTTCGTGGCGCTTTTGTACGAGAGCGGAGTCTATCGCAGCGTGCTGCGTTACACGGGGGTCTACCAGGGGGTGCGGGTTGCGAGCGCCACGGCCATCGCGGCGGGTCTCTTGTTCGTGACAGACTTTGGCCTGGGTCCGGAGGGCATCGGGCTCCTGGACCAGAACCCCGTCCCGCTCTCGGTGGTCCTCGTCGGGGCGCTCGCCGCTTACGTGCAGCTCGTGGCGGTGCGACTTTATCCGAGGGTCTTCTACGAGCTCTCTTTGCGCGAGGTTGGCCAGAGGAAGCGGGCCCTCATCGTCGGCGCCGGGGAGGCGGGTGTCGCACTCGCGCGGCAGCTCTGGCGCACCTCGGATGCTGATCTCGCACCTGTGGGCTTCATGGATGACGACGAGCAGCTTCGGGGCAAGCAGATAGAGGGCATCCCGGTCTTCGGCGCCACGCCGGACATCGGGCGCATCGTCGAGGAGAGGGGGATAGACCAGATCCTGATAGCCATTCCCTCGGCCACTTCCGAGCAGATGGACCGCATCTGGGGCGAGTGCGTCAAGACGGAGGCCGAGGTCAAGGTGGTCCCGAAGCTGAGCGAGTTTTTAGGGCAGGAGATCGTGCGGCTGCGCGAGCTCCAGATTCAAGACCTGCTCGGGCGCCAACCGGTTGAGATAGACCTTGACGCCCTGGCGGAGTTCATAAATAGCAAGCGCATCCTTATCACGGGGGCAGGGGGCAGCATCGGGAGCGAGCTGGCCCGCCAGATCTCGCGCTTCGGTCCCGCTCGCCTGGTCCTCCTCGACCGTGACGAGAGCGCCCTTTACTATCTGAACGAGGAGCTCGGTCGTGAGGGCTTTTCAGGGGCCGAGCTTGTCGTCGGCGATGCAACAAACTGGGAGAGGGTACGCGCCCTCTTCTCCCGACTTAGACCCCACGTGGTCTTCCACGCAGCCGCCTACAAGCACGTCCCGCTCATGGAGCTGCACGTCTCCGAGGCCGTCTCAAACAACGTCGGCGGAACACTCTGCGCGGCGCGGGCCGCCGGGGAGTTCGGGGCGGAGAAGTTTATCAACGTCTCTACCGACAAGGCGGTGAACCCAGCGAACGTGATGGGAGCAACGAAGCGCCTCTCGGAGATGCTCGTGCGTGCGGCGGCGGAGGAGTACTCGGAGACGCTCTACGCTTCGGTCAGGTTCGGAAACGTGCTCGGGAGTCGGGGGAGCGTCGTGCCGACGTTCCGGAGACAGATAGAGGCCGGGGGACCGGTGACGGTCACCCACCCTGAGATGACACGCTACTTCATGATTATCCCCGAGGCCGTCTCCCTGATCCTGCAGGCGGGCGCCATGGCCGACTCCTACGGCACGTACGTGCTGGAGATGGGACGCCCCGTGAAGATAGTGGATCTGGCGCAGAAGATGATCGAGGTGATGGGCGCCAGGGGCGTAAAGATGTTGTACACGGGACTAAGGCCCGGCGAAAGGCTGCACGAGACGCTCTCCGAAGAGTCCGAACAGCGCGCCGCGACCGACCACCCGATGGTCTTCCGTCTCGTCCCCAAGAACCCGCCTTCCGCTGACCTGCTGGAAGCTGCCGAGGAGATGACCTTCTTCGCCCGCCAAGGCGACGACGAGAAGGTCCTCAAGCTCCTCCGGCATGCCGTGCCGAACTACCCGGCCATAGAGAGCGGCGCCATGCCTGAGGCGCTCTAAGCCGCCGCAGCTCTCGAGCTCTATCCCTCTTGCCGGGTGGCTCTGCGGCCCTTCACGCCGAGGTAGAAGAGGTAGCCGCCGATGCCCAGCGAGATTGGGATGATGGGCAAATGCATGAGGGCCAGGTACGGTGACCCCTGCAGGTCGTTGGCGTACCAGGTGAAAGCACGCGGTATCCAGAAAAAGAGCATGACGATACCCATCGTAATCAGGATGTTCGACGTGCGCCTCGAAAGCTTCATGGAAGGCCTCGAGTATACCAGAAGGGGTGCTTGGAGCTAGCAACACAAAGCAGCACAGGGTATACTTTCTGCAATGTTTTCACGCAGTTTGCAACTGTAAGTACCGTATCGGAGAGCTTTTACGGAGGGCAACTTATTGTGGTCGAGTTGAAGCAGCGCACACTTGACGAGGTCAAGGCTCTAAGCGCCGAAGAGGCCGTGGAGATCATGCGCCAGGCCGGCATAGTCGGCGCTGGGGGCGGCGGGTTCCCGACGTACTTCAAGTACAAGAACCCACAGCCGAATCTGATCGTCAACTGCACCGAGTCCGAGCCGGGCTACTGGGCGGACAAGATGGTCCACCGGGAGTACTTCGACGAGTTCCTCGAACTCCTCGAGGCGATGAAGGAGATCTTCGGCATAGAGAACGTCATATTGGGCGTCCACTTCAAGGACGAGGAGTGGTTCTCCCGCTACAAGGAGAACGCCGACGGGCTCTACGAGGTTAGCCTGGTACCAGACAAGTACTCGATGGGCGAGGAGAAGACGCTCATCAAAAACATCTTCAACGACGACAAGGAGAAGTGGGTGCCGCGCCGAGTCGAGCTCCCCGACGGCAACAAGCGTCCCGGGCTCCCGCTGGACGCCGGGCACATCGTCAACAACTCCGAGACGCTGCTCAACATCTACAACGCGATCTTCCTCGGCAAGCCCACTACCACGAAGTTCCTGCAGGTCTTCGGCCCCGAGCTTGAGCTGAAGCTCTACGAGGCACCCTTGGGGGCGTCGGCGACCGAGCTTCTCAAGCTCTCCGGGATAGACGTAGAGGCCGATGCGGGCAAGCTCTCCGTTATCGACGGCGGGCCGTACCTGAACGAGATGGGCATCGAGTCTTTGGGCGAGGGCGACGCCTACGTGCGTCGGACGACCAACGGCTTTCTCGTGATCCCGAAAGGCGTGGCCTCCAAGGAGTTCGCGAACATTAAGACGAAGGCTCCCGAGGAAGGCATCGTCTCGTTGGTCGGGAAGATCAGCGGGGTAAGCTTGCCCTTGGGCGGACGCTTCTTGAAGCCGGCCAGGCCGCTCATCTCCGAGGGCGACTCGGTCGAGTACGAGCAGAAGATCGGTGAGCCCGTGGACGAAGGTTTCTCTATCGGCGTCTGGGCGAGCATGGAGGGGACGGTTTCCTCTATAGAGGAGGACATAGTCGCTATAGAAGGCGGCGCTCTCTCCCAGGAGGAAGTGCGCGAGGAGACCGAGGCCGAGGCGGCCCGCTAGGCGATCCCTCGATTGCGAGTACGGAGGGCGGAGCACGTTGTGCCCTGCCCTTCACGTCTTCTAAGGAACCTCTTCTATCTCGTCCTTGCGCGGCAGCAAGCTCTGGGCCTGCCCGTAGAGGCGAGCGCGCAGATCGTCGAAGGTTACGCCTTTGAGCGACGGGAGCTCGAAGTCTCTAAGCATCCGGGTCAGGACGCCGCCGCCGCCGAGCTCTATCCACTCCTCAACCCGCATCCTCGCCAGGGTTTCGACGACCTTGACCCACCGGACCGGCGCGACTATCTGACCCTTCAGGGCTTCTTTCGCCGTGTCCGCCGTCTCGATCACCCTTCCGTCCACAGCGCTCACGATGGGTACTTCGGGACGGCGAAACTCCACCGAATCCAATACCTCGCGCATCTTCTCCCCGGCGGCAGCCACGTATGGTGAGTGGGCTGCGAACGAAACGTTCAACCGGACCGCGCGGCCCCGGATCTTGGAGACCGCGTCCCCCAAAGCGCCCCTTAGCCCCGAGATGACGGTCTGGTGGGGCGAGTTGTAGTTGGCGATCACGGAACCCTCCGAGCTGCCCACGGCCTCCTCCACCTCCGCAGGATCGGTCTTGAGGACAGCGACCATGCCGCCCGGCGCCTCTTCAGCGGCCTCGGTGAGAAAGCGGTCGCGCTGGGCAACGAGCCAGAGCCCTGTCTCCAGATCGAAGCATCCAGCGGCGTAGGCCGCGCCGTACTCGCCCAAAGAGTGCCCGGCCACCACGTCCGGGCGAAGACCCAGCTCGCGGCTCTCTTCAGTGTCCTGCGCGGCGCGCGCGAAGACCTTAACCTGATCCGGGACATGATCACCCACGACCCGCCGGACCGCTGGCAGCAACCGGGCATCCGGCTCGACTACCGCCCCGCCCTGTCCCGGAAAAACGAAAGCCCTCATACCTACCGCGTCCCCACAAATCTCGTTCGATCAACAGCTCACCGTCTCGGCCCCGGGGTCGGGACGGTGATTTTGCCACAATTTAACAACTTTTAGAAGCGCCCATACCGGCGCTCCGCTAACTTCTTACGAAACCGCTTCCACTCTATGGGTACGAACGGCATTCGCGGACTACGGCGCCAAGACGCGCAGCGCCTTGGGAAGCACCCGCGCCCGGAAGTCGCGGGTGGGGGGGAGTATCTCGCCGTCCACGTGCGCTGGGGTCGGTTTCGCTAAAGCTACCTCGACCTCAGCAGCCCGGGCGAAGTGTATCTTCGGGTGCACGAGGTGTGTGCCCCGGAGCACGGCCGGTATGAGGCGCAAAACCTCGGCCCTCGTCACCTCCTCGCTCCACACTACGTCGAACGCGCCATCCTCCAAGCTGGATCCGGGCGCGAGCCTGAAGCGCGCCCCGTAAGTCGTCCCCAAGGCTACCGCGACGAGTATAGTCTTGGCCGATACCTCCTCCCCGATGCCGAGCCTGAAACCTGCCTCGTGGCACTCGAAGCCCCACAGGAGCCGTCCGACCGACCACAGGTATCCTCCGACCCCCCCCAAAGCCTTGGGCGCTTCTGAGATTCCTGCGGCGACCTCGGCGTCGAACCCGATCCCCAAACCGTTGTTGAACCTGACCCCATTGACCTCGCCCGCGTCCACAACCCTGACCGCGCCTTCGACGACGACCCCTAGCGCCCGCCCGAGGTCGGTTCCCACACTAAGCGCCTTGACATAGTCATTGCCGCTTCCCACCGGCAAAACAGCCATCACCCGCCTGGTCCCCACGCACGCCGCCGCGACTTCGTGCACCGTTCCGTCTCCGCCTACCGCCACAACCAGCGCTCCATCCGGCAATCCCGAAACGATTCGCCCCGCGTCTCCTGGCCCCTCCGTCACGTGCCACACAATACCTAATCCCCGCCCCTCCAGGTACGCGCGGATGTCCTCGCGACGGGCAGCCGCTCGACCCCTGTCTGCGGCAGGGTTAAATACGAGGTGCGCCACGCGCCGCTCATCCAACATGACGTGGAGAATACCAACCCCTAGGGGTTCCCGCTCAAACAAGGCTGCGGTCCGCTTCGAGCTTTACCACGATTTCTCGCCGGAGTCGGTGCCTCTCGTGACCACTGGGCACGATTTGTCCCACTCTTGTTAGATAGAATAATGCGTACAATGCTTCTACAGTCCGCCCGAAGCGAGACCACCGACCCCCGATCTTTTGCCTGCAAAACCGCCTGTACGAGAACTTCTCACCGGCCCACAGGGTAGCCGTCCTCGGGACTCTGCGCTGCTTCAACAGTAACACTGATGTGCAGGTACAGAGTACCCCGATTCTTCGGATCAGTGTCGCGTTCTGGCTAGAACCGGGTACAATGAGCGGCTATATGGACGAAGTGGCGGAAAAGTGCCTGCATCTGGAGGGCCTGTCCTACGTTTCGAGATTGGGGTTCCGGTGTCCGGTCTGTGGAGTGTGCCTGGATCTGGAAGGTGTCGAGCGGTGGGTGCGGGCGGCCGAGAGGGCTCGCGACGAGGCTTACTCTGTGGTTGAGGGTGACGAGGAATGGGCGGAGATCTTGCTTGAGGAGCGGCAGCGAGAGGTTTACCGGCGCCGAAAGGTGCTGTACGAATTGCGGAACTTCCCGCGCGTAGCGGTGGCCCAGCCGGAGATGATTCTGGTCACTTACGACGCTGCCGAGGACGCTTACGAGTGCAGGATCTTCTACAAAGAACCGCGTCCATCCTACGGGCTTGAGCGGATCAGTGTCGGCGCTGCTCTCGGCTCCATCCTGGCGCTCCGCTTGCACCCGGACTCCAACGTCCGGCTCGCCTCCGGCAAGGTCGAGGAGTTTCACGCACTCCGCAAGCGGCTCGTCGAAGAAAACATGCCCGCGCCTTCGAGGCGGGTTTTCTACCAGAACGAGTTTTAGCTGCTGGGCGTCTCCTGGCGACACGCTCGGCCGAAAGGTAGAATGTCGGTGGAGCCTCCCCTACGAAAGGCGTAGAGTAGAAAACATGAGCGGGACCAACTTTATCATGATGGTCATCATGATCCTGATACTGCTCTTTGTCCTCGTGAACATTGGCCCCCTCGTCACCTTTTAAGGTTAACTCCCCTCCCCCAGGGCAAAGGCTTCGACGGTTCTGTAGACGGCCCCTTCTTCGGTGAGCGTGCTCTCCACCAGCTTGGCGCACCGGGCGCGGAAACCGAGATTTAGGGATGCTCGCGACAGGTCGAAGCTCGCTGGTCGACCCCGTACGCGACCGAGCGTCAGGTGTGGTACGTAGGGGCGCCCCTCGCGTTCGAAGCCCAAAGGTGCG
>JALZFJ010000016.1 GCA_030867425.1 Actinomycetota bacterium
GATCGCAACCTGTATCAGCCAGAACACGAAGAAGGCTATGAACTGGTGCCCTGGCACGTTCGCCCAACCACCCCACAGGACACTCGTAAGCGCGTCGAGGGCGAGCCCGCCCAGCCAGGTCTGTATCCCGAACCAGCCGCAGGCGACCAGCGCGCGGGCCACGGCGGCGAAGTTCGCTCCCCTCACCCCGAAGGAGGCGCGGACGAAGACGGGGAAGGGCACACCGTACTTGGTGCCCGCGTGGGCGTTGAGGAGCATCGGGACGAGGACGATCAGGTTGCCCAGCGAGATCGTCAACAGCGCCTGCCACCAGTTCATCCCCGCGGCCATAAGGCCCGCGGCGAGCGCGTAGGTCGTGATGACTATGGCCATCCCGATCCAGAGCGCCGCGATGTTGTAGGTGGTCCAAGTGCGCTCCTCAGGCTCGGTAGGCGCCAGGTCCTCGTTGTAGAGGCCCGACGCGCTGACCTCGGCCTTGATGCGGCCCAGCTCGGCCCGGTCGTTTACCGCAAGATCCCTGAACTCTTCCCGTTCCAACGCCTGCCCTTTCTCTCCTCGTCCTCTACGCCCGGTTCGCCGCCCAATCCATCGTCTTCGTCGCAAGCCCGTACAGGGCCCGGACCGATAGCTCCAGAGCCTCCTCCGGCGTGTCTTCCTCCTTGGTGTGGCTCAAGCCCCTCAGGCTCTTGACGAACAGCATCACCGTCGGCATCAGGCGCGCCATCTCCGCCGCGTCGTGCAGCGGCCCGCTGGGCAGCCGGTGGGATTTGCCGGCGACCTCGTTCGCGGCTTCTTCGGCGAGCTCGATGAGCTCGTCGTCGAACAGGATCGGTTCTATCTGCCAAAGCCGCTCCCACTCGACCTCGACGCCTTCTTCACCGGCGATACCCTCGCTCGCCTCCTTGGCCGATTTCAGCATGTCGGCGAGCACGTCGACATCCAACGCCCGCTGGTCCAGCGACATCTCACACCACCCATTGAAAGCAGTGACAATAGCAGGGCTGACGTTGATGAAGCCAGTCGTGGCGCGCACGTCTTCGCGCCCTGCCGCGTCGTCCCGGAACGTAGTGGCCGAGCGCGCTGCGGCGATAAAAGCGTCCCTCCGGACGTCCATCGGCGTCGAGCCCGAGTGCGCCTGCTGCCCCGTGAAGCGGACCGCATGCCGCTCGACCCCGAAGGTGCCCAAGACCACCCCCAGCGGCAGGTCCAGCCTTTCGAGCACGGGCCCCTGCTCGATGTGCAGCTCGAGGTACGCGGCGGCGCTCCGCAGCTGTCCTTTCGCCTCGGTCACCCGGTCCAGCTCGACCCCATGCTCGAAGAGCGCGTCGGGCAGCGCCACACCGTCCTTGTCCTTGAGGTCGCGCACGTCGTCGGGCTTCAGCGTGCCGGCGGCGGCGCTGGAGCCGAAGAGGCTCCGCCCGAAGCGGGCGCCCTCCTCGTCCGCCCAGTCCACGAGCCGCAGGGTTACGGGACGTTCCTGCGGGGCGAGCACGCGCAGGGTTTCGAGGGCGGCGACGGTGTTCAGGGCGCCGTCGAGCCAGCCGCCGTTCGGTACCGAGTCTATGTGCCCGCCGAGGAGGACGGCCTTTTCGGAGTCGCCGGGGGAGGTCGCCCAGAGGTTGCCGGCTTCGTCGGTCTCGATCCCGGTGATTCCTTCCACTTCTTCAAGCTTCCCGCGCAGCCAGTCGCGGGCCCTGACCCACTCGTCGGTCCAGGCGACGCGGCGGGCGCCCTCCGGGCCGCCGGTGAGGTCGGCGAGCTCCTTCAGTTCCTCCACGGCGCGGCGGGAGTCCACCTGCTCTGCCTGCATCAGCCCACCCTCTCCCTGGTCCCGACCTCGGCGAGCGCCTCCTCGAAGACGTTCGCCGCTTCTTGGGCAGCCTCGCGCGTGACAGTCATAGGCGGCGAGACGCGAACGGCGTTCGCTTTTATGCCGCCTTTCCCGACGAGCACGCCCCGCTCCCGGCACGCCTCCATAAAGCGCACCGCGGCCTGCGGGTCCGGCTCCTTGTCCGGTCCCACGAGCTCCATCCCAAGCATAAGGCCGCGCCCGCGCACCTCGCCGACGAGCGGTTGAGCCGCGGCCAACTTCTGCAGCCGCTCTTTGAGGTAGCCCCCCACCTCCGCGGCGTTCTTCTGCAGGTCGTTCTTCAGGACGTACTCCAGGTTCGCCAAAGCACCAGCGGTCGAGAGGTGGTTGCCGCCGAAGGTGGAGATGTGAAGGTTCGGGGAGATAGAGTCTATAATCTCCGCCCGTCCCATCACCGCCCCGATGCTGAGCCCGTTGCCTAAACCCTTGGCCATCGTGATGAGATCCGGCTCCACGTCGAAAGCCTCGATGCCCCAGAAGTGTGAACCTGTCCGACCAAAGGCGGTCTGTACCTCGTCGGAGATCAGAAGTATCCCCGTCTCGTCCAGGATCTTCTTGACCCGCTCGAAGTATCCAGGTGGCGCCTCGATGAACCCGCCGACGCCCTGAATCGGCTCCGCGATGAACGCCGCCACATGCCCCGTCGTCGAGGTCTCGATCACCCCTTGTATGTCGTCGGCGCAGAGCAGATTGCAGCCGGGTTCGTTCTTGCAGAAGGGGCAGCGGTAGTGGTACGGGTTCATGGCGTAGGAGACCTCGAGCGCGGAGCGACTGGTAGGCCTCCAGGAGCTCTGGCCGGTGATACCCATCGTGGCGAACGAACCGCCGTGGTAGGAGCTGCGCAGGGCGACGATCTCGCCAGAGCCCCGGTAATGGGTCGCGAACAACAGCGCCGCCTCGTTAGCCTCGCTCCCACTGCCCACGAAGAACACCTTCTTGTCTCCCGACATCGGGGCTAGTTCCATGAGCTTCTCCGCCAGCTTTACCTGGCTCTCTATGAGGTAGAGCGTCGAGGAGTGGAAGATCCTGCCGGCCTGCTCTTGGACCGCCTCGACTATCTCGGGGACCGCGTGCCCGCTGATCGTGGTAACGATGCCGCCGAAGAAGTCCAGGTACTCGTTCCCCTCCGAGTCCCAGACCCTGAACCCTTCGCCCCTGACTAGTTCTATAGGGCGCTCGTAGTAGAGCGCGATCCACTCGGGCAGCGCCGCCTTGTGCCGTTGCCGCAACTCGTCCGGGTTCATACCTTCACCTCCAGACCTGGGACCGTGAAGCCCCGTTCGACGAACCGGCCGGAGCCG
Source organism: Actinomycetota bacterium (assembly GCA_030867425.1). Taxonomy (GTDB): domain Bacteria; phylum Actinomycetota; class Rubrobacteria; order Rubrobacterales; family Rubrobacteraceae; genus Rubrobacter_F. The sequence continues at coordinate 3,172 of JALZFJ010000016.1, forward strand.
TGCTCGCCCACGATCTCGCCGTCCTTGTAGGCTAGGTTCCCCCGCACGTACACCGAGGCAGGACCGCCACTGAACGTCATCCCTTCGTACGGTGTGTAGTCCACGTTGCCGTGCCGGTTCTCCGCCGTCGCTGTAACTGAGAGCTCCGGGTCCCACAACACGATGTCCGCGTCCGCGCCCGGAACCAGGGCGCCCTTGCGCGGGTAAGCCCCGTAGATGCGGGCCTGGTTCGTCGAGAGGACAGCGACAAACTGGTTCTCAGACAGTTGGCCCTCCCTGACGCCCAGAGTCCAGAGCGCCATCGCCCTTTCTTCGGTGCCGGGGAGGCCATTGGGGATGAGAGTAAAGTCCTCCTTGCCGAGCTCCTTCTGGCCCTCGTAGTTGAACGAGCAGTGGTCCGAGCCGAAGATCTGGAGATCTCCCACCTTCAGCCCGTTCCATAACGGTCCGCGGTTCGACTCGTCGCGTAAGGGCGGCGAGCAGACATACCTGGCGCCCTCAAAGCCTTCCCGCGCGAGGTCGTCATAGGAGAAGGCGAAGTACTGCGGGCAGGTCTCAGCGTAGACCGTCTGGCCGCGCTCGTGGGCCTGGTGTATCGCGTCGAGCGCCGCCGCGCAGGAGACATGGACGACCAGGATGGGCGCTCCGGCCACTTCTGCGAGCCGGATGGCCCGGTTCGTCGCCTCGGCCTCGACCGCTTCCGGGCGTGTCAGGGCATGGTAGCGGGGGGCGACGTCGCCGCGGGCGAGGGCTTGCTCCTGGAGCTTGGCTATGACGTCCCCGTTCTCGGCGTGCACTAGCACGAGGACGCCAGCCTCCTTGGAGAGCTGCAGTACCTCGAAGAGGTCGTCGTCCTCGGTGTAGAGGGGGGTGCCCTTGTAGGCCATAAAGATCTTGACCGACACCACTCCCCTCTCGGCAAGGCTCGGGAGCTCTGGTTTTACGTCGTCTCTAAGGTCCGTGATCGCGACGTGGAACCCGTAGTCTATGAGCGCCTTGTCCTTCGCCTTCTCCGTCCATGCCTCGACGGCTCCCGCGAGCGTCCCGCCCTCCTCCTGAAGCGCGAAGTCGATGATCATGGTCGTCCCGCCTGCCACCGCGGCGGCGGTCCCGGTCGCCCAGTCATCGGCGGTCACGGTGCCGCCGAAGGGCATGTCCATGTGCGTGTGCGCGTCTATGAAGCCCGGCATGACGAGCCTACCGGAGGCGTCCACCACTTCTGCCCCATCGGCGGAGAGGTCCGTACCGACGGCGACTATCTTCTCGCCCTCGACCAGCACGTCGGCCCCGAAGCTCCCGTCGGCGGTGACGGCTGTTCCCCCAGTAAAAAGCAACTTGCCCAAAGCTTCTACTCCTTTCCGACCCCGGGGAGCGGCGTGTGACCCATCGAAGCCCGGACCCCGACACTATGAAGGTCTGCGTGCGATGCGGCTTTGGCTTCGCGGAGCAAGATCCCGCCCTGCGACCAGACAGAGCTTGTCCTCCGGTAGCACGGCTCCCGACGAGCCGCGCGTCTGTACGTTCGGAACCTCGGCTCTCCGTCGTCGCCTCCCTTTCCTCGACAAGCAGTATAGGAATGGTGGAGCCCGATGTAAACAGAGCTAGCCTGGCCAGCGGAGCTTGGGGATCACGCGCTCCCCGTAGGCCCTTATGAACTCCTCCTGGTTGCGCCCGACGTTGTGCACGTAGACCTCGTCGAAGCCTAGGTCCACGTAGTGCTGGACGTGCTCGAGGTGCTCGTCGGGATCGGCGGACATGAAGACGCGGTTCCTGAAGTTTTCGATGGTTATCGCCTTCGCCATCGCCGCGAAGTCCTCGGGGTTGCGGATGTCGGCCTTGGGGAATGGCATCCCGCCGTTCGGCCACTCGCGCATGGCCTGCTCCTCGGCCTCCTCCTGGCTCTCAGCGTAGGAGACGTGCAGCTGCACCATGCGCGGCATGACGCTCGAGTCCTTGTCCTCCTGGCGGGCGCCCTCCTCGAACCTCTCCATGAGCATCTTTATCTTCTCGTCCGCCGCTCCGACGGTGATGATTCCGTCGCAGAGCCTCCCCGTGCGCTTGCTCATGATTGGACCGGCGGTCGCGACGTAGATCGGGGGCGGCGTCTCGGGCATGGTGTACAGCCTCGCACTCTCGAGCTTAATGTGCTCGCCTGCGTACTTGACCTTCTTCCCCGTGAACAGCCTGCGGATGACCTCTATGGCCTCCACCAGAATACGCAGGCGCGTCGGCGCCTCGGGCCAGTACTCGCCGACTACGTGCTCGTTGAGCGCCTCGCCCGCCCCCAAACCGAGCCAGAAACGGCCCGGATACATAGCCTCCAGGGTTGCGGCAGCCTGGGCGATGATCGCCGGATGGTAGCGGAAGCCCGGCGGCGTCACGCCGGTCCCGAAGCGCAAGGACGTAGTGGCTCCAAGAGCGCCCAACCAGGACCAGACAAAGGCGCTCTGGCCCTGCTCGGGAGTCCAGGGGTGGAAGTGGTCGGAGGCCATTACGGAGGCGAAGCCTGACTCCTGGGCCTGCTTACACCATTTGAGGAGGTCCATCGGGTGAAACTGCTCGAACATCGCCGCGTAGCCTACGGTGCCGGTGCTCTTCATGCGGCCGTCTCCTCTTGTCGGATTCAGAGTCATTATATTGCCGGGAACGACGTAGCAGCTCCCTCTACCACGACCGTGACCTGCGATTGCACGCAGCGTTCACGCCTTAGAATCCGGGCGGTGCTCGGGTCCTCTAGGGAGATCTTACCTTGCAGATGCAGACGGGGCCTGCGGCGAAGCAGAGCATGGACCGTTGGCTTCTCTGGGCGGGCCTCATGGAGATTGGCAACGCTGTTCTGTTTGCGTTCCTGATGGTGGTTCTGGGACCGCTGGTTGTTTCCCTACGCGATCGGGCACCTCTCCGTCGTTGGCTCAGAAGTGATCCGGCGGCGAAACGTAGGGGTCGCCAGGCGGGAAGCGCGCTTCTAGTATCTCGAGGGCTGCCGGCGAACTCGTCATGAGGAGCCCATGTCGCGCAAGCTGCCCAGCGGGCAAATAGCCAGCGTAGAGTTGGGCGAGCTGCCGCACGTCGAGCGTCGCCCGTTCGGATGCCTCCGCGCCTCGTACCACGTTGTCGCCCCCGATGGTGTATTCCCCCGCGTTCTCCGGGATCACGTCGTCCGTCACTTCGAGGACGAACGGTGTGTTGACGTCCCGACGCAGCAGCTTCAATGCTTCTTCCACGTCCACCAGGCGGAGCATGAACTCGGGGGCGAGGCGGGCGTTGACGTAGGAGTTTTCGAGATAGGGGTGCAGGGGCTCCCCGCGCGAGGCGGAGTACTTGACGGCGAACATGAGGGGGTCGAAGGCGGCGGCGAAGGAGATCAGGGCCCGACGCGCGGCCGGCGTCGCGGTGATGAGCTCCGAGAGTACGAGGGTGTGCGGCGAACCATCTCCTTCTCTTAGGTCGTAGAGCAAGTACCCCTCGATGCCAGCTTCCGCCTCGTAGACGGCGGCCTCCTGCTCTCCCCGGTCGAGGAGCTGCCGCCACCGTTCCTCGTCGCGGTGCACGGACAGGGGGTGTCTGGACGCCTCCCCTTCGAGGAGCACCATCATGCGGTGGAGATCCCCGTCCCGGTAGGCACGGACGTACTTCTGCTCGTTATCGGTCGGCAGGTCCCTGGGCTTGAGCTCGTAGCTTATCGCCTCGGTGGCCAGCTCCCAACCGTAGCGGCGGTAGAAGGCGTGGGCGAAGGGGTGGAGCAT
>JALZFJ010000025.1 GCA_030867425.1 Actinomycetota bacterium
GCTGCTCGGGAGGAGCCTTCATAGATTGCAGAAACTGAACGGCTCGACGCCTCAGACGCTCAACAACCTCGATATGTTCATTAGCTTGATCGGACAGCTGCCCCGGGTCCTCGATGACATCGAACAGTTGCGTCTTCATCTCTCCTCTGGCACATGCGACGGGGAAACGGGGGTCTCTGCCGTCCTCGAAGGGACCCACAAGTTCGTACGGCCCGAACTGAGGCGGTAGCTGGGAGTGCCAGTAGAGCGGAGTGTTCTCTTCGCCCGGCGGCCAGATAAAGAGCGTGCACTCTCCATCGGTGATATTAAGCGACTCCCCGAAGCGCCCGTAGCACGCCACGTCACGGCCGACACGTTCCTCGTTCCCGCCGAGTATGAGGGGCATCAAGCTCTTCCCGTGGATTCCGGCTGGCGGCTCGATGCCGAAGGCCTCCAAGATGGTAGGGTACAGATCTACGAGCTGGACGAGGTTACCAACGCGACAGCCCGGTCTGTGCAGATCCGGGTGGTGGATGACCAGTGGTATATGGCTGACCTCTTCGTACATATTCGAGTCGGAGATACCCGCCCAGGGTTTCCCCACGATCCCATGCTCCCCGAACATGTGGCCGTGGTCGGTGGTGAGAATAATCATCGACTCTTCCAGAATTCCGAGCTGCTCTAACTTGTCGAGGAAGAAGCCGATCCAACGATCGACCATCGTAAGCTCTCCCGCATAGAGAGCGCGGACGTGCCTTGTCTCCTCGTCCGTCAGTCTATTCCAGCCGTACGTCGGCCAGGTTATCTCCTCACCCTCGTAGCCGGGCTCGTAGAGGTCGGTGTAGTATTGCGGTGGGTCGAAAGGTTCGTGAGGATCGAAGCAGTCAATCATCAGGAAGAACTCGTCTCGCTCGCGATTCTCCTCGACCCAGTCGGCTGCCTCCGAGAACAACATTGCCGGGAAGCGGCGCTTCTCTATAGTATAAAGCCTTACGTTCCTTTGGTACTGCTCGAGATGGCCGACTGGCAGGTGCGCGCCTTGCTTCTCAGTCATCCCATAGAAATGCTCTTCGTCAGTCCCGACCTTCCACTTGTCGTACTCCTGGCCCCGAATGAACTCGTAGCCGCTGAACTCGAAGTGGTAGTTGCCCGAGCCCTTCTCCCAGAGGTGGTAGTGGTCCGTGATCAGCATCGAAGTTATCCTGTGCTCGGCCGTGAGCACTGTGGCCAGATCCTTATCATAATATTCTAAAGGCCCCCAACCTCGGAACGGGAACTCGAACTTGCCGGTATAAAGGTCACGCCGTGCCGGCATGCAAGGGTACGATCCCAGGTACGCCTTGTCGAAAATGAGGGATTTCGCGGCAAGCCGATCCATGTTAGGCGTCTTAACCGACTGGTTGGAGTTGAACCCCATGAAATCGTATCGAAGGGTATCCACCAACAGAATTATTACTCTCATATCCCGACTGTTCGTCCGATCATGGCTGTCTTTCCTAGGGGATACCCAGCTACTCTTTGACCGCTCCGCCGGTCAGGCCTGTGACGATATACCTGTGGGCGAAAATGGCGAGGACGATGAGGGGAATGGTCGCTATTGTCGCAGCCGCGGTCATGTCACCATAGCGGACGCTGTACTCCTGCACAAACCTTGCGATGCCGACCGTGATAGTTTGCCCGTTCGGGGTTGCGGTTAGAGACAGCGCCATCAAGAATTCGTTCCAGGTAAGGATTGCCACGAGGATCGTCACGGCGGCGATGCCCGGTGCGGCAAGCGGCACCATAACTCTTCTGAACACTCCGAAGTCTTTGCAACCATCAACTAGGGCGGCTTCCTTCAGCTCGTCCGGGATGCTGTCGAAGTACACCTTGAGCAGGAAAACCGCGAACGGAAGGTTAAGAGCTGCGTTGACGAGAACGAGGGCAGTCACAGAATCGTACAAAAAGAAATTGTTCATAATCACGTAGTAGGAGGGCACCAGGGCAACCGGTGGTACCAACTGAATGAATAGGGCTACTCCGAGGACCGCTAGTGTGAAAGCCCTTGGCCAACGGAACTTGCTTAGGCTGTATGCCGCGAACGCTCCTAATGTGATACACAAAATTGTGGTGAAACAGACCAAGCCGAGGCTGTTAAGAAACAGCCGAATAAACGCCGAGTTGCCCGAGAACAAGCTTTGGTAGTTGTAGAGTGTGAATGTGAACCAGTTGCTGAGGCTGATGATGTCACGAGTATACTTAAACGAGGTAACGACGAGCCATACAATCGGCACTAACGTCAGAACGATCACGACAAGCAAACTAAGTTCCAGAAGTATCGTGTTCGCCTTTAGGTTCGAGCTAGCCTTCATGTCTTACCTTTCCGATAAGAAAGTTGGACAGGATGTAGATAGCAAACAGACCAATCAGAATAGTGATAATGGTGAGGCTGAGAAATGCCCCGTAACCAAACTCACTTTGCTGGACAAAGACCTCCTGTATATAAGTGCTGATTACCTCGGTCGAGTTACCCGGTCCACCGCCGGTGAGCAGGTAGATCTCGTCGAAAACCTTAAAGCCCAAGATTATTCTGGTTATGGCGGCGACAACCAGCATGGGAGCGAGTAGAGGTAACGTGATGCTGCGGAACACCCTCCATTCCGAGGCGCCGTCGATGCGTGCTGCCTCGTAGAGCGTGTGGTCAATGTTCGCTAGGCCGGCGAGCACAAACAGAAACACCACAGGCGTCCAGTGCCAGACGTCAACGGCGACAAGGGTTGGTAGGGCCCACGTCGTAGAAGCGAGCCATGCCTGCCGCGGTAGGCCGAGCGCGTCGAGAACGTAGTTGAACAACCCAAACTCGATGTTCAGGAGTAGCCACCAGGTCGCACCAACCGCTACGGGCGTGACGATTGCTGGCCAGACGATTACGTTTCTCGCCATCCCCGACAGGAAACGTGCTCTTTCCACAAGCAGGGCAAAAAGGGTTCCGAGGATGAGCTGAAGAATTACTGCTGCAGCCACGAAAATCATGGTGTTGAGTAACGAGACCCAGAAGATTCTATCCTCCAGCATGGCGTAGAAGTTACTTAACCCACTGAACTCCGTGACAAGCCCCCCTTGTGACAGGGTGACCGTGGAGAATCCTAGACTAACCAGCTCGAACACTGGGTAAATAACGAAAGCTAAGAAGAACAGTAGCAACGGCAGCAGCGCCCAGTGTTCGAAACCCAAAGGCCGCCCCAGAACTTTGAACCGTTTGCGTTTGGAACCGGTGACAGCAGTTGCTTGGTTTACACCCGTGATTGCTCGGTTCCCTGATTTCGCGCGTTCTGTGTCAGACATCGAGTGCGCCCGCTTGTGGTCTAACCCAGATCAATTCTGCAGCTAATCCACGTGGATGTGATCTAGTAAGCACGAGGTTCTCCTCTACGGTGCCTGAAGCTTCCAGACCCTATCGGTGACAAGAGCGAATAGATCAAAGGGTGATGTTTCTGCCCTCCTCGACTATCGGTTCTATCTCGCTGGCTAACAGGTCGAGACCTTCCCTGGGTTCAAGTGATCCGGCCACGATCTCATTAAGACGTTGTCCCATGACTCGCTCCAGTTCTGGCCCGAAGGTGTAAGCCATCTCACGGTGAAGGTACGGCGAGCTGTCCGCCGTCGGCTTCATCCAGCTAAACTCCTCTTGGTCGGCTAAGTTCGACTCGTAGACGTCCTGGCGGGTGACAATGCCCCCGCCCTCAGCGTACTGCATCTGGGCGTCTTGAGCCATAAGCCATTGCAGGAAGTTGTAAGCCGCCTGCTTTTGGGTGTCTGTGATGTGAGAAGGGATTCCCATGTGCCAGGCGCCATTTGTCGGTGCGTGCTGGCCATTATCGGACTTAGGCACTATAGAGTAGCCAACCCTGTCGGCGACCGTAGAGGCGCCCTCGTCTTGGACGTCTCTGTAGGCCGCCGACACCATGTGGTTCTGCAGAGATCTTCCTGACTGAAAGAGGGAGATCATTTCGGCTTGACCGACGTTCCCCGGCTCTGATGGACCATATGAGGCTAGTTCCAGGTAGAGTTCGATCGCTTGTTGGGCCTCTTCCGAGTTAATTGTCACCGTCCAATCTTCGGGCTCGTTGGCGAAGACGTCCCCCCCGAAACTGCGTAGCACTGGCAGGAAGTTGAACACGACCTCGTTACCTACCTGGCCGCGTATCACGTAGCCATACACGTCGCTGTCCACATTCTTTACCTGTTCGGCTGCTGCGATAGCTTCTCCCCATGTCGTCGGTGGTTCAAGGCCCATCTGATCGTAGAGATCGCGCCGATAGTAGAGTAGCTGAACGTTTCCATTTATCGGGAGCGCATATGGCGTTCCGGTCTCAGAAAAGAAAGATGTTTCATCATCCCAACGACCCAGGTTGCCGTAGTTGATCACCTCCGGCGGCCACTCGAAATCAGGATCGATCTCCTCTAGAGGAGTGAGGAATCCCCCATCGTAAAAAGTCGCGCACGCAGCTCCGTGCAAGTTGAGCAAGTCGAACTCGCCGGTCTCGTTAGTAACGGCGTTGAGCTCTTTGGAGCGCAAGTCGTCAAATGGGAAGGCTTGCACCTCCACCCCGCTTCCGGTCTCTTCCTGATACACTCTCACTATCTCCTGGAAGCTCTGGAGCCAAGGAGACTCGTTGATGGCGATCGTTATCGTGGAAGCCTCTTCGCTCCCCTTCTGCTGTCCGGTGACTCCGCAGGACGAAAGAAACGTCCCCAGCGCCGCCACGGAGATGCCTGCTTTGGCGCTAGAGCTCAAAAATTCGCGCCGACTAATGTTATCGTTGGACACTGAATCCTCCAGACCCTTACATACCGCTAGTAGTTGTCTACCCTTTCGCCCAAAGCCCACCTATTGGAACCTTCCAGACAAGGTAACAACAGCTTATTTGTATGTCAACTTCACGCAGTTTTACGATTACTATCGTCCCCCTCAAGCACACATTCAACCGTATCGGTGGATCGGCTCCACTAGCGTACTCTCGACGCCGCGCTCTCGATCGAACCCCTCTAGTGCTCTGCACAGATTGGTCGAGTAGTAGAGCGAGTTCGTGTAAAAGGAATCGTCAAAACCAGCGCGACGGTGGCACAGGCCGAAGGGAGAGCCTTATACTGTTGCCGTGTACGAGGGAGCCAGGCTCCAACACGAAAGGAAAGGGTCTCTGATGGACGAGAAGGTCTACCGCACGGAGCTTACGCCGGTGAGCTTCCTCAGGCGCAGCGCCTACATGTTCCCCGACAAGACCGCCGTGGTCCATGGGGAACGGCGCTACACCTACGGGGAGTTCGAAGAAAGGGTCAATCGCCTTACCTCGCGCCTCAAGGACGCAGGCTTTAAGAAGCACGACAGGATCGCCTTCCTCTGTCCGAACATCCCGCCGATGCTGGAGGGGACCTTCGCCATACCGGCGGCAGGGTTGGTCATGGTAGCCATAAACACCCGTCTCTCCGCAGGCGAGGTCGAATACATCGTCGAGCACTCGAAGTCGAAGATGGTCTTTGTGGATGCCGAACTCGAACACCTTTTAGAGAACGTGGACGAGAGCGTTGAGCGCGTGCGCATAGACGACACGGGCGAGAAAGGCGACCCCTACGAGGACTACATCGCCGAAGGCTCTCCGGAACCCGTCGAGAGCGTTTTGGAGGACGAGGAGGAGATGATCTCCGTCAACTACACCTCTGGGACGACGGGGCAGCCCAAGGGCGTGATGTACACTCACCGCGGGGCGTACATAAGCGCCCTAGGCAACGTCATCGAGACGCAGATGGACTACGAGACGAAGTACCTGTGGACGCTGCCGATGTTCCACTGCAACGGCTGGACGTTCCCGTGGGCGGTGACGGCCATCGCGGGGACGCACGTTTGCTTAAGAAAGGTCGAGCCGGACAAAATATGGGAGCTCTTTGAGTCCGAGGGCATAACCCACTACTGCGCGGCGCCTACCGTCCAGATACCGCTCGCAAACCACGAGAAAGCCCGCACGCTCGACAAAAAGGTCACCGCCGCCATCGCCGGCTACGTGCCCTCGCCGACCCTGCTCGGCCAGCTCCTCGAGCTGAACATAAGGCCCATACACCTCTACGGCCTCACGGAGACCTACGGCCCCGCGACCACGAGTGCCCCGCGCGAGGAGTGGGAGGAGCTCGACACCGAGGAGCACGCCAAGCTCCTCTCGCGTCAGGGCCAGGGCTACGTCACCTCCGACCTCGTGCGTGTCGTCGACGACGACGTGAACGACGTGCCGCGCGACGGGGAGACTATGGGCGAGATCGTCTTCCGGGGCAACATGGTCATGAAGGGCTACCTCGACAACGAGGAGGAGACCAAAGAGTCTTTCAAGGGCGGTTGGTACCACTCTGGTGACATAGCGGTGTGGCACCCGGACGGGTACATCGAGATAAGGGATAGGGACAAGGACGTGATCATCTCCGGCGGAGAGAACATCTCCTCTATAGAGGTCGAGCAGGTCGTTTCCCAACACCCGGCCGTCATGGAGGTCGCCGTCTCCGCCATGCCGGACGAGTACTGGGGCGAACGCCCCAAAGCTTACGTGACCCTCAAGCAGGGCCAGGAGGCCACCGAAGAAGAGATCATAGAGTTCACCAAGGAACACATCGCCCGCTTCAAAGCCCCCGCCGCCGTCGAGTTCGGCGAGCTCCCCAAAACCTCCACCGGCAAGGTCCAGAAGTACGTCCTCCGCCAGAGGGAGGAGGAACAAAACGGCAGCGACGGTAGCCAGTAGGAAGGTTAGAGCCATGCTGCAAGAAGAGCGTACCTACGAGCACATCCTGTACGAGGGCGACGGTGTCGTCGCCCTCGTCACCATGAACCGCCCGAAGAAGCGCAACGCCCTCTCCCTAGACCACATGCAGGAGCTTATAAGCTGCTTCAAGACGATCGGCGAGGCCCGCGAGGCACAGGTCGTGATCCTTCGCGCCAACGGCCCCGCCTTTTGCGCTGGCCACGACCTCTCGGAGATGGTAGGACGAGACCCCGATTTCTACCGCTACCTCTTCGACGTCTGCTGCGAGCTGATGGAGACCATCCAATCTATTCCTCAGCCCGTAATAGCACAGGTACACGGCGTCGCTACCGCCGCCGGCTGCCAGCTCGCCGCCACCTGCGATCTCGTCGTCGCCGCAGAAGAAGCACGCTTCGCCACCCCCGGCGTGAAGATAGGTCTCTTCTGCTCTACCCCGATGGTCGCCCTGAGCCGCTCGGTGGGCCAGAAAAAGGCGATGGAGATGCTCCTCACCGGCGAGTTCGTCCCCGCCGAAGAAGCCCTGGCCGAAGGGCTCGTCAACAAGGTGGTCCCTGCCGACGAGCTTGAGGCTGAGACCCGCACGCTCGCGGAGAAGATAGTCGAAGCCAGCCCGCTCGTCGTCGGAGTCGGCAAGCAGGCCTTCTACCGACAACTCGAGATGCCCACCGAGCAGGCCTACTCCTACACTAAGGAGGTCATGTCCTTCAACGCCACCTTCGCCGACGCCCAGGAGGGCATCTGCGCCTTCTTAGAGAAGCGCAGGCCGGAGTGGCAGGGGCGCTAGCCGGGCGGCGCTCGGAGGTCGACCCACATGCACAGAACCACGCGCTCGAGGCGGAGCCGCGCGGCCGGCAAGCTTACAGGCTTGCCCAACATCAAGAGCTTGCTGAGCATTTCGAGCATTGGCAGCATGGGCAGCATCATGAGCATCGGCAGCGCCGGTTCTTCTTGTGCATCGGCAGCGCTGGCGCGATCCTGCGCATCGGCGGCAAGGAAGACAAGGCGGACGAACCGTAAAGATGCTCCTGTTCCGTCGCTTAGCAAGGTCGTGCTAAGCTGCAAGCGATAAGAAGTTGCACGCGAAGGTATCCCGAGCCGGGTCCCGGAACGGGGGCGGGGGAACCGGACGATGACGAGCACCACCACGCGGCCTCGAGAGAAAAAAAGGCAAAAGATAGAGGGGCTTCCGCCCTACGACGTAATCCTGCTCGACGACGATGACCACAGCTTCGAGTACGTGGTTCGCATGCTCAAGACGCTCTTCGGGCATCCGCTGGAGAAGGGCTACCGGATGGCGATGGAGGTGCACACGACAGGCCGGGTCGTCGTCGCCACCACGAACCTGGAGCAAGCCGAGCTGAAGCGGGATCAGATTCACGCCTTCGGACCCGACCCTCTCGTCCCGCGCTGCAAGGGCTCGATGTCGGCGACCGTAGAGCCGGCGTCTGGCTGACGCCGCCCCTCCGTCCGACGGGATAGACGTTTTGTCCGTGCGGCGCCTCGCGAAGCGCGTGCGCCCTTTCGAAGAAGCGCGAGCCGGAGTGGGAGCGTCGGTAGTATCGAATTCCTCCTTGGCGCTTCTTGTTGCTACTTGACTTTGGTCTTGAGCCAACCTCGGACGATCTCGTAGCTTCGGGGGCGGCTGCCCTCAGGATACAAGCGTCGTCTACGGCTTCTCCGGGAAGGGTCTCTAGACTCAGGAGAGCGTAGCCAGCTCTTCGTCGCTTAAGCGTAGTTCGACTGCGGCAAGGTTCTCTTCGAGGTGCTCGACCGAAGAGGTGCCGGGGATGGGCAGCATTACCGGGGAGCGGGCGAGGAGCCAGGCCAGAGCCACCTGCCCCGGGGTGGCGTCGTGGCGGGCGGCGATCTCGTCCAGAGGACCGCCGGGGCGCGCCAGGTCGCCGGTCGCCAGCGGGAACCAGGGGATAAAGCCTATTCCTTCGCGCTCGCAGAAGTCGAGCACGTCTTCAGAGCCGCGGTCGGTGAGGCTGTAGCGGTTCTGCACCGTGGCTATTGGCACGATCTCGCGCGCCTGTTCGATCTGCTCGACCCCGACCTCGGAGAGGCCGACGTGCTGGACCTTGCCCTCCTCCCGAAGCTCGGCCAGGGTACCGAGTTGCTCTTCCACGGGGACGCTGGAGTCTATGCGGTGCAGCTGATAGAGGACTATGCGCTCGACCTTGAGCCTCTTCAGGCTCCCCTCGCACGCCTCGCGCAGGTGCTCGGGACGGCCATCCGTCTTCCACCGCCCCGGCCCCGGGCGCACGAGGCCGCCCTTCGTGCCGATTACCAGATCCTCGGGGTAAGGGTAGAGCGTCTCGCCTATGAGTCGTTCGGAGACCTTAGGGCCGTAGGAGTCGGCGGTGTCGATGAAGTTCACGCCGAGCTCGACCGCCCGTCTCAGCACGGCCCTGGCCTCCTCGGGATCTTCGGGCTCTCCCCAGATGCCCCTCCCGGTCAAACGCATCGCGCCGAAGCCCATGCGGTTGATGGTGAAGCTGTCTAGGTTGAACGTGTCGACAGCCCCATTGAATCGTTCCCCTTCCGACATCGTGTATCCTTTCCGGTCGGTTGCGGTCTTGCTTCTACCTGCCCGCGGGGGCGAGGCGGAGGATGCGGTCGTCATCGGCGGTAGGGTTACCGCGGCCGTCGCGGTTGCTCGTCAGGATCCACAAGCTACCGTCAGGGGCTTGCGCCACGTGGCGCAGACGCCCGGCCTGGCCCGAAAGGAACGCCTCCCGGCCCACGACAGCGCCGTTCTCGTCGAGGTCGAGCCGCCAGAGGCGCTGGCCGCGCAGGGCCGCCATGAAGAAGTCTCCCTCCCACTGCGGGATCGCGCCGTTTATCAGGATCACGGCCCCGCTGGGCGAGGCCTCGCTCGTGGACCACGTGGAGATAGGGTCCGTGTACCTGGGCTCGCCGCCCTCGCCCTCGATCTCGGGCCAACCGTAGTTTTGCCCGGGCTCGATGATGTTGACCTCGTCGTAGCTGGTCTGACCGAACTCGGTAGCGTAGAGCCGACCACTCGCGTCCCACGCGAGGCCCTGCACGTTGCGGTGGCCGTAGGAGTAGACGGGGCTACCCGGGAACGGGTTGTCCGCGGGTACCCGGCCTTCAGGCGTGATGCGTAAGATCTTTCCACCCAAAGAGTTCAAATCTTGGGAGTTCGAGGTGTCGCCCCCATCACCCGTGCCCAAGTAGAGGTAGCCGTCGGGGCCGAAAGCGATGCGCCCCCCGTTATGGTAGGACTGTACGGGGATGCCTGGCAAAAGAGGCTCGGGGTCCTCGCCCAACCGAAAGCGCGTCAGGCGGTTGTCGTTGTCGGTCGTGTAGTACGCGTAGATGTAGCCATCGTTTTCGTAGTCGGGGGAGAGCGCGATCCCCAAAAGGCCGCCCTCCCCGGTCCCGCCCGCGGGCAGCCGCTGCAGCTCCTCGACGTTGCCCGAAGAATCCACCGACAGGAGTCGCCCGGAGTCGCGCTCGGTGATGAGGGCCTCGCCGTCCGGGGTAAACACGAGATCCCAGGGCGCCTCCAGGCCCCTGGTGATGACGCTGGTCTCTACCGCTACGGGACCCGCGTTCGCAGAGGTGCTCTCCGGTTCCACGGCGTCCGTATCCTCGGGGGCGGGCGTCCCGCTGTCGGTAAGCTCGGTCTGCGCGCCGCTGCCACCCGGGTCCTCCGGCTCCTCCGAAGCCTGCTCTGCGCCGCACCCGGCGAAAAGAACCGCAACGGCAAAGATCGCGGCGGAGCGAGCCACAAGGCGCCTCGTTTCGTCGTCTGACTCGAACATCGTTCGCAACACGCTGCTCAAAACACGGCGCGCCACCAAACCTCCAAAACGGGCGAGCTGGTAAAGACTCATCGATTATATCGCGACGACCCGCACAGCCCGTGGCTTCAGCGACGGTGGGATCGCCGCTTGTAATCTAGAATTTGTTTTTCGGCGATTTACCATTCGGAGGCCCGTGGCACGGGAGAGAGCAGGAGCCGGAGAGATAAAAGAACAGCTCGACCGCTTGCGGCCGCCGCTCGGGGCTGTGTTTCTGGTAGCTTACGCGGCCTCGTTCTTAGCGCCCCACCCCCTGGTCACGACCGTTTTTCTCGGGACGGGGGGCTTGCTCCTGGTGGCGTCGGTGCCGTGGGCGAGCACCTTCCACAAGGCGCTGGCCTTGGCGGGGTCGCTCGCGTTCGGGGTATTGCTCTTGTCGGGGAGGTTCCATGCAGGGGCATTCTTCGACGGGTTGCCCGCGTACTTCAACATAGTCGCGGTGCTCCTGATCCTGAGCATCGCCGGGTACCCCATCCGGGCGGCGCGTTTCGAGGCTCAGATTCGGGCCCTCGTGGTAACCCTCACCCGCCGAGGCGTTGGGGTGAGGACAACATCAGGGGTTTTGGGGCACCTGCTCGGGGCGGTCCTCGATGTCGGGGCGTTCGTGCTGATAGACGTGATCCTGTACCGCGCCGCCCCCAAAGGTCGCGTCGAAGCCCTCGTATGGGCGGGACGGACCTTCTCGTTCGCGCCTTTGTGGACCAACCTGAACGTGTTCACCGCGACGACGATCGAGCTGACCGGCGCCTCCTATACGGGTTTGCTCGCGGTCTCACTCCCGTTCGTGGCTTTGGGGCTGGCCGCCACGCTCCTCTTCGCCCAAAAGGAGCGGGGTGACGCGGTCGAATCCCCGGAGACGTTGGACCGCGGGGCGGCCGCAGTGCTCCTCTACCCAGTGCTGCTGGTCGCGGCGGTCGCGCTCGTGAGCCTCTCCGTCCCAGGGCTCCCGCTGACGGCAGCGGTCTCGGTGACGATAGCGGCGGTCGTCGCCCTCATCGCCGCCTTGGCGACCGCGCTGCGGCGCCGGTCCTCGCCGGCGCGTCGGCTCATCCGCGAGTCGCGCGACTCGCTGACCGAATCCCACGCCGAGTTCGCGCTCTTCGGATCGGCGGGCGTTCTGGTGCTCTCGCTCGAAGGGCTCGGGGCGCTCGCCCCAGTCGGTGACCTCCTCTTTGCCCTTCCTGCGGTCCTCGTAGCTCCGGCGCTGGCGCTCGTCACGGCCATGGGTTTCGTCGCCGGGATACACGTGATCCCGATGGTGTTCCTCATAGACACCGCGTTCCCCCTGGAAGGCGGACCGGCCCCGGCGCTTTGGGCGGTAGCGATACTGCTCGGCGCCCAGACTGTCCTGCTCTTGACCCCCTTCTCCAACAACGTGACCATGCTCGCCCGCCTCACGGGACTGCACCCGTTGGAGATTGGGCCGAAGAGGAACTGGCGGTTCGGCCTCGTCCTGGCGCTTGCCGTAGCTGCCTACCTCGGGCTCCTTACCTACCTGCTTCTTTAGCAGCCGGCTAGTGCGACCAAGCGATTACGCAGCCCGGAAGGAGACGAGCCCATCCCCCATACGCTCCGCCCGGCCTTCGAGGACAAGGTGTTCCAGATGGGCGAGGGTCTCGGCCAGCGCGAAGCACCGCTCGTAGAGCGAGAGGCCGTAGCGGAAGACCTTGCGCGAGACCTCGAACGGGGTCTTGGGGGCGCCTGAGATCTCCGCCTGCATCACCTCCA
>JALZFJ010000044.1 GCA_030867425.1 Actinomycetota bacterium
CGATCTCGCCACCGATGTCCAACGTCAGCTCGCCCTCCAATACGATGTTGCACTCGTCCTCGCGGGTGTGGGTACGAGGAGGGATCATCGCGCCCGGAGGGAGGCTCGCCTCGATGGTCGTAAACGCCGGGGGTTTCCGAGAAAGAGGCTTGTGGGCAATCCAGTGAATAGAGGCAGCGGGGCAATCCCATTAGATTTCCATCAAGTCCTCACCGACGATAACTTCCCCGTCGAAATTCTTCTCGGCTTCTTGCTGCCATACGTCGTCCGACACCGCCCCGCTGCCAGCGCCCGGGACGAAGTGCGAGAGGACCAGGGTTCGCACACCCGCCTCCTTGGCCACCGTACCCGCATCCTCGGCGGTGGTGTGACTGTTGACTATGTGCTCGTAGAGCGTGTCTCCATTGGGGACATTCGCCACCAGCTCCTCCACACCGGGCTCGTAGAGCGCCTCGTGGACCAGCACGTCTGCCCCCTGAGCCAGCTCGATCAGGGACTCCGAGTAGTTGGTGTCGCCCGAGATGACGATCGATTGGTCGGCCGTCTCGAAGCGAAACGCGAACGAAGGCTCCACCGGCGGGTGCTCGACCAGGGCCGAAGTCACACTCACGTTCTCGTCCTCCATCACGAGGCCACCCTCGCTGATCTCATGCGCTTGTATCAGCGAGTCGAGAGGCACCCTGCTCTCATCATCGATCCGGGTTTCGATATCGTACTCATTCAGTTCGAGGAAGCTTTCCGTCATCTGCTCCAATGGAGGAGGACCGTACGCTTCTACTCCCGTCGTAAGATCGCTTACCCAGGCCTGGTAGATGAAGTTCCCGTAGTCTAGATTGTGATCTGAGTGTTGGTGGGTGACGAATATGTAGCCTAGGTCGGTGAGGTCTACTCCGGCGGAGACCAGTTGCCAGGCAACGCCAGATCCGCAGTCCACCACATACGGGACCTCGTTCACCAGTACAACCTGAGCCGGTGAGGAGCGGAGCGGGTTGGGCCGGGACCCTCCGTTGGTTCCCAATAGGATCAGGCGCGTCCCCGAGTCTTCGGCTTGCCTCTGAGCAGTGTTGGCGTACGCATAGTCCCGTTGCCAGACAGATGACAATCCGACACCAGCTAAATTTTCCTCGATATGCCCGTTTGGTTATTCACTTGTCTGCCTCCTTCCCCGGCTGGGAAAAGATATTCATTCGACGCCCTAGAGTCAAACCGCGTCGGGCTGAGCAACGAGGTTCCGAGCAACCCTCTAGGCATCTTGGTGAATAGGGGTGACGGGGGCGGAGGCTCATCCTCGAGGCGCTCGGAGAAGAAGGTTGCCCCGGTCTGACCACCGAAGACGGTAACGTCCTTGGCCGGTGAAGCTACGCGGTACGGCTCTTCACCGCGTAAATAACTCCCAAAATCCCCTTATCGGGCGAACACCCGATATTTTGGGGAGTGGTTAGCCTGTACGTTCTCTTCGACGTGAACTGCGTTGGATGCTAAAGCTCGTTTACGAGATCCGTGTTTCTATCCCTGCTAGAATCGCTCAGGTACCTATGATGGATGATCCTAGAAAAGAACGGAGCCCCGAAGCCGCTCCCGACCAAGCGAGTGGGCGGCCGAATGCGGGGGAGAGAGACCTTAAACCCGCTACCAGCGATTACGCGCAAGAGGTTCCGGATCGGACGGCAGGCGACCGTGCCCCGGTCTCACCGCTCTTCGGCCGTAGCGCTACCTTAGCCCTGCTCGTATGGGGCTTGTTGGTCTTAGCGTTTACGAGTAGCGTAGCGGGCGTCACGGTGTTGTGGCCCCTGGTGCCGATTGTGGGTGCGGCTGTCCCTCTGGTTCTCGTGTTCCTGGCGGTTCAGCACGCTAAGTACCAGAGGGAAGCATTGCGCGGAGATGAGATCCGGACCCTCCTTGTCACCGACGATGGTGCCGAGCGCGTAGTACTGGGCGCGCTGCTGCAAAGCAACGAGCTGACCCCTGTGGCTGCGGCGGCACGCACCAACCTGAGCGTCACCCAGGCAACTGAGGTCCTGGAGAGGCTCGCCGGTAGCGGCCATCTGGATGTGGCCGCCGTCGAGGGTAGCTTGGTTTACGCCCTGCGAGACAGCGTCCGACCGTTGCCGGACGTCGAATCCGTAGGTAACTCCGAACCAGGTAACGAAAATCTGCCGGAACTCTCGCCGTCCGCTAAGCCCCTGGACGAGCCGTTAAGCGAGAGGGAGATCGAGGTGCTGAGGCTGCTCGCGTCCGGGAGAACCAACCGCGAGATCTCACACGAGCTCTACGTCTCCCACGGCACGGTAAAGGCCCACGCCGCCAACATCTACCGCAAGCTCGACGTTCATAACCGCGCGGAGATGATCAACAGGGCCAAGGCTTTAGGCTTTCTAGATTAGTCTACTAACCTTAGGGCACCACACTCCGCCCGCAGCAGTCTTCGTCTCGGTTGCCCCGGGTGGTGGAGTTGCCCCAAGACAGCTATCCAGGATGTAAATAAGCGTTAATAACCCTCAATAACCCCCCTAAATAAGGCGTTCGC
>JALZFJ010000049.1 GCA_030867425.1 Actinomycetota bacterium
CTACCACTTGCATAGAGACGTCCCAGATCTCATTGGCGTCATGCTCAACCCAGCCCGGCCTCGGGTAGTGCTGCTCGAACTCTGAGTACGTCTCGCCTACGACAACACTGTCGTGGTTGAGGACCATTACCGTCGTCCCGGTGGTCCCTTGATCTATCGCCAGCACGTAGTCTCCAGCCATACTTCCTCCTTTTCCCCTATCCCCGCACTACTTGCGTCGCCCGCGCCGGCCACTCTAAGATGACTGGGAATCCGCGTCAAGTGCCGGCCCAGAATCCCCCGCACCGAGTAATTCCGGTTGCGCTAAACTGGCGTGTCGACGAGCAGGAGGAGCGCATGAGCATAAAGTTCGCAGGGGTTCACCACGTGACCGCTATCGCGGAAGACCCGCAGGAGAATGTGGACTTCTACGCGGGCGTCTTGGGCCTGAGGCTGGTGAAGAAGACCGTGAACTTCGATGACCCCGGCAGCTACCACCTCTACTACGGCGATGCGGTCGGGAACCCGGGGACCATCATGACGTTTTTCTCCTGGCCTGGCGCCCCCCGAGGACGCATCGGCGCGGGGCAGGTGAGCGTGACCTCCTTCGCCATACCCGAGGACTCTATCGGCTTCTGGGTGGAGCGCCTCCTGCAGCACGGCGTCCGCTTCGAGCAGCCCAAGAAGCGCTTCGACGAGACGGTACTGTCTTTTAGCGACCCAGACGGGCTCGCGGTTGAGCTCGTCACCCGGCCGGGGAGGAGCGACGGGGAGTTGCCCGAGGGCTCGGTCCCTCCCGAGCATGTGATCCGGTACATCTCGGGCGTGACCCTTTGGGAGCAGGCTGGGGAGGACACCGAGGACCTCCTCGCGAACTTCCTGGGCTTCGAGAAGGCCGAGGAGGAAGCCGGACGGACGCGGTACCTGACGACGAGACCCGAAGGCAGCTTCGCGGACGTAATCGAACAGCCGGGCGGTCCCGCCGGTTGGACGGCGGTCGGCACGGTTCACCACGTCGCGTGGCGGGCGCCGGACGACGAGACGCAAGCGGGGTGGCGGGAGGAGATCGCGGCGAGGGGCTTCCACATCACCCACGTCCTCGACCGCACCTACTTCCACTCCGTCTACTTCCGCGAGCCCGGCGGGGTCCTCTTCGAGATCGCCACTGACCTGCCTGGCTTCACCGTGGACGAAGACCCGGGCCACCTTGGCGAGACCCTGAAGCTTCCACCATGGCTGGAGAGGAACCGAGAACAGATAGAGGAATCACTTCTCCCCGTCCACTCACCACACAGAAAGGTCTGAAGCGTGACGAACGAACCTTTGAGCTTCGCCCACCGCTTCGTCCCCGCCGAAGGGCCCGACGCCCCTACCCTGCTCCTTTTACACGGCACCGGCGGTGACGAGAACGACCTTTTGCCCTTGGGCCGCATGCTTGACGAGCAGGCCGCGCTCCTGAGCCCGCGCGGGAAGGTCCTGGAGAACGGCATGCCCCGCTTCTTCAGGCGGTTGGCGATGGGCGTCTTCGACCAGGAAGACCTCGTGAACCGCACCCACGAGCTCGCGGAGTTCGTTACGGCGAGCGCCTCCGAATACGGCTTCGACCCGGGACGCGTCTTCGCGGTGGGCTTCTCGAACGGGGCTAACATCGCGGCGAGCCTGCTGTTGCTCCACCCGGACCTGCTGGCCGGCGCGGTCCTTTTGCGCGCGATGGCCCCGTTCGAGCCGGAGATGTCCCCGGACCTCTCGGGTACGCCGGTCTACCTGGCGGCAGGACGCTCGGATCAGATGGTGCCTCCAGAGAGCACCGAACGCCTCGCCGAGCTTCTGAAAGCCGCCGGCGCCGAGGTCACACTCGACTGGCAGCCCGGCGGGCACGGCATCGGCCGTACCGAGATAGAAGCCGCCCGAAGCTGGCTTAAGGACATCGTAGCAAGGTCGAGCTAGAAAGGACAACAAACCAGCAGAACCCCGAAGTCTTTGGCCTTCACCAATCGTCTAAGCGGGATGCGAGCGGATATGGCGGTCTCGTTGGTCACCTGTGTAGCGCTCGTTGCGCTGACCGTCGCCGGGGCTCACCGGTGGCGAAAGACCGGAAAGAAGCCGCCCGCTAACGAGCCGACCGCCGAAAGCTGCCCTTCGATAATAATATGATAGACCTCGGCGTCATCACCGGATCAGGTATGGACAAGCTCGCCAGGACCTGGGAGTCGCGCGTGGTAGAGAGCCGCTTCGGAGCGGCAGAGGTTGCAGTTTTTGAGGCAGGGCGATGGACCGTCGGGGGCATCTCTCGCCACGGGAAGGGCCACCATCATCTTCCCCACACGATCCCTCACCGGGCTAACCTCGTCGCTCTTAAGCAGCTAGGGGCGCGGGCGGTCCTCGCGACGACCTCCGTGGGAGCGGTGGATTCCGGTATAAGATTGGGACTACCTATCATCTTCGATGACCTGTATTTTCCGGAGAATCGGCTGCCGGGCGGGGAGCCGTGCACGATCTTTACCGAGCCCGGAGACCCAGAGCGGGGCCACCTGATAGGAACCGAGCCCTTCTCCCCGAACCTCCGGCGGAAGGTGGAGCTTGCTGCCGGAGACTTGGGAATCGAAATGACCGTAGACGGCGTTTACGCACACACCAACGGCCCACGATTCGAGACGCGGGCGGAGATCAGGTCCCTAGGTATAGCCGGGGTGGTGGCGGTAAGCCAGACTTGCGAGCCCGAAGCGGTCCTGGCCGGGGAGCTGGAGCTTCCTTACGGGCTCGTAGGGTTACCGGTGAACTACGCGACCGGTGTTGCGGAGCCCGAGAGTAAGGAGGAACTAGACCGCCTGCTTTCACTCTCGGCCAGAGTTCTTCCCCGGCTCGTTCTCCGGACAGTGGAGATGTTGGAAGAGGAGGATCTGGGATTCGACCGTGGATACGTCTACCGGGTAGAGGATCGCAACAAGTAGCCCTGCCAGCAGCATCGCTACACCCGGCGGCATCGGCATGCTCGGACAAGGGCTATCCCGGCTAATACCCGATCGGTGACGAGAGGTCTCTGGCCCGGCTGCTGCGACGCGCTGAGATCTACGACGGGTTCTACTGAATCCTCAACGCCCAGTGCGAGGCGCGCAGGTACTTGTAATACTGAACATGTGCTGATGGCTTGGGAAAGCTGGTGAAGGAGGCTGCAAAGTCGCGGGAAGGTTCTAAGGTACAATCTGCGCATGGACGAGAAGACGCGCATAAGGCTGACGAAGTACTCGCAGAAGGCCGGTTGAGCCTCCAAGTTCGCTCCGGGGGACCTGGAGCAGGTACTTAAAGGCCTCTCGCCGGCAGCGGCGGAGGGGTTCGTCAGCGGGATGGAGACTCGCGATGACGCCGGGTACGTACCCTTTGGCGGCGGCCTGCTCTTGCAGTCAGTTGACTTCTTCACCCCGATCGTGGACGAGCCGTACCGCTTCGGCCAGATCGCTGCCGCCAACGCCCTCTCGGACATCTACGCGATGGGCGGCGTGCCTTTGACGGCGATGAACCTGGTGGCTTTCCCCTGCTCGCTGGACTTAGGGATCCTGCGCGAGGTCCTCTTAGGCGGGCAGTCCAAGATCGAGGAGTCGGAGGCGAAGCTGTGCGGCGGGCACTCCATCCAGGACGACGAGCCCAAGTATGGCCTCTCGGTCACCGGCTTCGTCGAGGAGTATAAAGTCGTGAGGAACGCTGGGGCGAAGGTCGGAGACGCGCTGGTGCTCACCAAGCCTTTAGGGAACGGTATCCTGACGACCGCACTAAAGAAGGATCTTGTCTCCGAAGACGAGATAGAGGACGCCATCGAGAAGGCTGCCGCTTTGAACAAGGGCGCGGGCGCGGCTATGCGCGAGGTTGGGGTTTCGGCAGCCACTGATGTGACGGGGTTCGGTTTACTCGGGCACCTCTCTGAGATGACGGAGGCGAGCGGGGTAGGGGCGGTCGTGCGCAGGGGTGAGACGCCGGTCTGGGAGAGGGCGGTCCCCCTGGCAGCCAAAGGGTGCTACCCGGGCGGCCTGAACAGCAACTGGGAGTACCTCGACCATCACGTGCTCGCGGACGGCGTGGAAACGGAAGACCTCTTGCCGCTCTTCGACCCGCAGACGAGCGGGGGGTTGCTGATCTCAGTCTCGCCCGACCGTTCTCGAGCCCTCCTGAACTCGCTCAAGGAACATGGGGCGTCGGGCGCCTTAGTTGGCGAGGTAGTCGAGGGGACAGGCATCCGCGTTATTGCGTAGGGGCCGCAACACTCTTTAGTGCCTTGATTGATGCCATAATCTTCTCGTGATAGGTTGCGGCGGTGGGGTTTAGCATCCAAAGCATACGCGTCTTCCTCTCCGTGCTGGAGCACGGTTCCTTCTCGGCGGCCGGGAGGGAGTTGGGGATGACGCAACCGGCTGTATCGAACCACCTGCACGCTTTGGAGGAGCGCTTCGGAGTAGTGCTGCTCGTTCGGGCAGGTCGCAATACCCAGGCCACGCCGGCGGGAGAGTGCCTTGCGCAGCACGCGCGGCGGGTCCTGGAAGAGGTTCACGCTCTTGAGGCGGACATGGCCCGTCACGTCGCGCCCCAGGGACGATTGCTCGTCGGGGCATCTTCGACACCGGGGGAGTTGCTGCTCCCGCGGCTGGCCATAGAATTCTCTGCCCGTTACCCGGACGTGGCGCTCAACGTACACATGGCCGACACCGACGAGACGATAGATGCCCTGCTGCGGCGCGACTTTGAGGTGGCCATCGTAGGCCGCGAGGTGGACGATCCCCGGCTCATCGGTGTCGTCATCAGACGGGACGAGCTGGTCGTGGTAGTCGCCGCCAGCGACCCGCTCGCCGGGGAAGAGGTAGAAGCGCGGGATCTTGCCGAACGACCTTTCGTGCTGCGGGAAGTTGGCTCGGCGTCGCGCCGGACCGTGGAAGATAAGCTGTCGTCTGCCGGGATCACGCTGCGAGTGGCGATGGAGCTCGGGTCCAACGCGGCGGTCGCGGGCGCCGTCGCTGCGGGCGCGGGCATCGGCGTCGTCCCTGCGCGCACGGCAGAGACGCAACCGGCGGTGAGCACGCTCGAGGTTCGGGGGCTCGCCTTTGTGCGACCCTTCGTGCTCGTAACCGAACACAACCGGTCGCTCTCCCCGTCGGCCGAGGCCTTCATCGGGATCTGCACCGGAACGGTCCCTTCCGAACACGAGCGGGCGTGAAGGCTTCAGAGGCAATCCGAGCCACGAGCCTTGCCCATTTCTTTCAAAATTCTTAAGTACCTCTCTTGCGGCAAGTCCCATCCTTGACACCTCCGGGCTGAGTAACTAGCCTTTCGTCCTAAGTTTTGCTTTTGGTTTCCATAACCTGAAGCTTATACTAGGGACCGCGTATGGCGAAGGGCAAGCGACGCAACGTCGCGGTAAGCCGGGACAAAGAGTGGACCTCGTCCGCGTTGGCCACTCTTCCAGGTATCGAGGTGACGATGAAGTTTGTTGAAGGTGCTCGTAATGTGGGTGAGGAAACCATTCGCGCTTGCCAAAATAACCGTTCTCCGGCGGTCGGAGCCTTCGGCGTGCCCCGGAAGGAAGACCTCTTGATGAACAGGCTTTGCGCGCTGGTCGCAGTCTTTCTGGTCTCTTTGGCCCTTGTGGGCTGTGGTGGAGGCGATGGCGGTGAGCAGGGATCTGGCGACCCCAATCCCCTGAGGGTTGGCCTGATCCCGAACCAGAATCCGGAGAGCGTGGAAGCGCAGTACGAACCTTTCAGCGACTACCTCTCGGAGCAGCTCGGGCGGGATGTGGAGCTTATGGTGCCGACGAACTACACCGCAGTGGTCGAGGCGATGGTCAACGACGAGCTGGACCTCGCGTACTACGGCGGCCTCACCTACGTTCAGGCGCGCAACCGCGCCGAGGTGGAGCCGCTTGTCACGGAGGTTAACCCGAGGACTGGCGACACGACGTACCGCTCCGTCATCATCGTACCTCCCGACAGCGACATCGAAGAGGTCGAGGATATAGAGGGCGAAACCTTCGCCTTTGGGAGCGCGAACTCCACCTCGGGCTCGTTGTACCCCGCGATCATGCTCCAAGACGCAGGGATAGACTACCGGACGGATCTCGTGGAGTTCACCTACACGGGAGGCCACGACGCAACGGCGCAGGCGGTCGCGAACGGGCGGGTGAACGGTGGCGGCCTCGAGGACCGCATCCTGTACGACTTGCTAGACAAGGGTGATGTCGATGAGGACACCGTCCGTATCATCAGCGAGTCCGACCCCATAGAGGGCTACCCCTGGGTAGCCCGCGGCGCCCTCTCCGACGACCTGAAAGAGCAGATCGCCCAGGCCTTCCTCGGTATGGAAGACCCGGTACTCCTCGACCTTTTGCGCGCCGAGAGCTACGCTAGGGTCGAGCCCGAAGACTACGATTACGTTGAAGAGAAGGCGAGGGAACTTGATCTCCTCAATACGCAATAAGGAGAAGCCGCTGGGTGAGCTTGCCCTGGAGGGCGTCACGGTCCGATTCGGTGGGACACCGGCGCTCGAAGGCGTTACCATCGAGGCGGGGCCCGAAGAGAGGCTCGCCGTCATAGGGGCCTCAGGAGCGGGCAAGTCGACGCTCTTCCGCACGCTGACCCGGAGCGTGGCGTTGAGCAGCGGCAGGATCACCATCGGCGGGCGTGATCTGTACACGCTCTCGAGGAAGGAACTAAAGGGCGTGCAACGGCGCATCGGCACCATCTACCAGGCGTACAACCTAATCCCGCAGCTCACGGCGGGGGTCAACACGGCCCTGGGCGAGGTCGGCGGTATGGGTGTGTGGGGGACGCTCCGCGCCTTCCTGGTAGGTCCCGGTGGCGCTTTGGCCTCACGAGTCGCCGAAGCTCTGGACCGCGTTGGCCTCGAGAATGAAGCCCGCACCCGGACGGCGTACCTCTCCGGCGGCCAGCAGCAGCGAGTCGCAGTGGCGCGCTTGTTGGTGCAGCAGCCGGACCTGATCCTCGCCGACGAGCCCTTCGCCGCCGTGGACCCCGTCACGACCGAACGGGTCCTAGAGGCGCTCTTCGAACTGAACGACGAGGGCGCGACGCTCCTGGTCAACCTGCACGATGTAAGCGTGGCACGCCGCTTCCCCCGTGTCGTCGCGCTCAAGGAGGGCCGAGTCGTCTTCGACGGCCCCCCAGAACGGCTCACCGAAGAAAAGCTGTCCCGGATCTACGCCGGAGACCCGTACGGTATGGGGGCCAACCCCGAGCCTCCAGACGACGTAGCCCACCTCAGAGAAGAGCCGGTCAGGCTGATGGAGGGCCGCGATGGCGTCTCCGCCCACTGAGCGTCCCCGGATAGGTGGTGCGATCTCACGCTTCTCCTGGAAGACGAGCCTCGCTGTCCTCGTCGTCCTCGGCCTGACCGGCTGGAGCGTCGCAGGCACCGAGTTCGACCTGGTCGAGCTACTCACCAGCACCGGCCCAGTCGAAAGATTCCTCTCCGGGATGTTCCCGCCCGATCTCTCGGCGGTCACGCTCCGCCAGATGGCCACCGGCATCTTGGAGACCTTCCATATGTCTTTCCTGGGCGCGCTCATCGGGGCTATAGTCGCCTTCGCGCTCGCGGCCGCAGGCACCCAGGAGACCGCCACGATCGGCGCTACGCGCGGCGAGCGCCTCCTCAAGGCTATCCCTTACTACCTCTCGCACTTCGTCCTAAACGTCTTCCGCTCCGTGCCGGATATCCTCTGGGCGCTCGTCTTTGTGGTGGCTCTGGGTCTGGGTCCTTTCCCAGGCACCCTCGCCCTCGCTGTTCACTCGGCCGGCATTTTGGGCAAACTCTACAGCGAGACGCTCGAATCGGTGCCGGCTCGACCGGTCGAAGCTTTGCGGACGACAGGAGCGGGCACGTTGCAGACCTTCCTCTTCGGGCGGCTGCCTCAGGCCATGGGCGGGTTCACCTC
>JALZFJ010000061.1 GCA_030867425.1 Actinomycetota bacterium
GGCTGCTCGAGAAGTTCGCCGAGGACATGACCATGCAGGACTTCCTTGACGCCGCAGGGGATCAGCGTGAGAGAACCCTACGGGAGCACGCCCGCATGATGGCCGCGTTCATGAACCACGATGGCGCCGGCGAGCAGACGACACTCGGCGAAATCCTAGACCGAGACCAGCAGGTGTGGAGGGGCTGACCTCCAGCTAAGGAGGTCACCACTGGGTCGTGGTCCACTATTCACCCAAGTGCCTAGAAGTGGAGTTCTGTGAACTTCGCCTTAACCGAACTCTCCGACGTTCATGTACGAAAACCCGCATAGCACCAGTTTACTCAGTCACTGATCACAGGCGTCTTATGTACGTAGCGATCCTCCGTCAGTTGAGCAAGCATGAAGTCCGCGACGTCCTCCCGAGATATAGTGGTGGCTTTGTAAGAATCTCCGCTGAGAAAGACCTGGTACTCACCCGTGGCACGCTTGTTAGTGACCTGGGCTGGGCGCACGATCACCCACTCTAGGCTACTGCGTCTGAGTATCTCCTCTTGACGTTCTTTGTCTTCGTACTGGTTTCTCAGCACGAGGGGCAAGAAGACCCTATCGTAGAGGAAACCGACGTGCCCCTTGCTGTCACCAGCCCCAACACCGGTGAGGCAAACCAGCCGGCGTACGCCATGCTTCTTCATCGCGGCGACGAGGTTTGCAGTACTGGCCGAGAAAAGGGTCGTGGGCTTCACGCTGCGCGTGCCCAGCGCCGAGAGCACCGCGTCCTGTCCCGCCACGGCAGCCTCCACCGCGTCTGGATCCAGCACGTTGCCGCGCAGCACGCGAGGACGGTAGTCTCGAGGTGCAACGGCAGAGGGGTTGCGAGCTAAGGCCGTCACATCGTGACCTTGCTCCACCGCCTTTTCCAACAAGATGCGCCCCGTTCTGCCCGTCGCGCCGATGAGTAGAACCTTCACTTCTCCTCGTTTCTCCTTTTTTGCGCGCCGTGGTTCTCTTTGTCAATAACCTCCATGTTCTTAGCACATTGGGAGAGCCTTCGGGCTCGAGCGCCGCCCTTCGCGGCTCGGTGGGCAACTCGAAGGCGGATATTCCAGCCTGGCGGTTGGTTGTGTATATTGGTGAGCGTGTTCAAGCAGACGGCAAGGGCTTTAGTGGGAGGCGGACGGTTCGTGTTAGGCGCGTCTTTCCTGTTGGCTCCTTCCCCTATACTGCGGATCTGGTGGCCGGACGTCGGAGCCTCCGGACCCATCGCTCCAGGCCTTGCTCGCGGGCTGGGGGCTCGGGACGCCGCCCTGGGGCTGGGAATCATGGCTGCCGTCCTGCGGAGGGAGTCGTCTCGAGGCTGGCTCCTGGCTGCCGCCGGCGCCGACGCCGCAGACCTGATTCTGACATTGACGAATGCCTGGCCCTTTAGCCGGCGCACCCGGTTACTGACCCTCGCTGGTACAGCCCTGTACGTGATGGTGGAGCTCTATCTCGCCTTTGATCAGGAAAACTAGAGGCCTCCTTAGCGTGCAGCGAGACAGAGGTTACAAGCATCAGTGATCAGTGGCAACGCCAACGGGTAGCCCGATCCTCCGGGCGAGAGCTCTAGCCCGCCCCGCTAGACCACGGCCTCCAGCCGGGTGCTACCGTCCGCCCCGAGCGTAGCGCGAAAGGACAGAGGCGTACTGCACTCCCACTGCAATCAGCCTTTGCGAATACCTTCCAACGTCTCCGAGACCTATGTTCGCGCCGTCGCCGGCTGTACGGCATCGGGTTGTGGTCCCGAAGGTCGCAGGTTCGAGCCCCGTCGGTCACCCAAGTTAGAAGTTCCGCCAAGGCGGCAAGGAAGAGCCCAAAGTGAGAGGCACGGCGGGTGTGCCGAGCGTCTCTCTACTGCGATCGTACTGCAATTCGGCCTTTGTCAGGCTGTCTCCACCTGCCAAACAACCCCGGCGAGAACTATCCTTGCTGGCAGCTTTGCGGACTTCTAATCCGCGGCTCGCAGGTTCGAATCCTGCCGAGCGCGCTTATAAAATAGCTGTTTTGCAGGTATAATGTTGGCGTGTTCGACAGGATTACTAGGCGTCGGAAGTCTTAATACAGCAACCTATCGACGAGACTTGCAGCCAAGGGAACCCAACACAAGCAGAAGCAGTAGATCGAGCGTAGAAGATCGCGACATGACGGCAGGTAGGGGTAAGCATAGATAAGGATGAATTCATCGAAGCAGTTCAGCGGCACTCTACGCTCGGTTCGTCCGAGGAGGCAGAACGCAGTATCCGGGAGACGCTCGAGGTCCTCGCCGAACACTTGGGCGACGATAGAGCCAAGGGCCTGGCCGCTCAGCTACCACCGGAGATCGCGCAATACCTTCCCCATGAGCGAGGCGAAGCCGGCAAAGCCTTTGCGTTGAGCGAGTTTGTCGATCATGTTTACCAGCGTGGAGACGCCTTGCACCCCGAGGAAGCCACAGTTCGTGCCCAGGCGGTGCTGCAAACGGTAGAAGAAGCGGTTACGGAGGGCGAAGCAGGAGATGTCAGCTCACCGCTGCCGCAAGAGTTCACCCCACTACTTGGCGAAGAGGGCCCAGCCGAATCTGGCCTGCAAGGAGCCGGAGGGTGATAGGGTCAAGCTCAGCGTGTCCATACTTAAGGTCAGGAGCCTGGAATTACCCCGAAGTGGCGCACAGTTTTACCTTACGCCACCGCAACCTCCTTCATTGTAGCTTGCTCGTGATCATCCGGGCTCGAGTAGTCTAGCAACGAGTGCCGTCTTACCCGGTTGCAGAACCTTTCGATGTAGTCGAAGATGGCTGTCCTGGCGGCCTCCCCGGCGTGGTGGCGATCACCATCGCTAGGACCGGGGCTATTGGGGCTCCGGCCCTCTTTACGCTCCTTAGCTTTGCTTACGGGTTAGCACCCAGTAAGCGAGTCCCCAGGTCGCGCCGAACACCGCGTGGTCGAGCACGGGGAGTAAGACCTTCGGGGTCCATTGTCTCCAGGGCGGAGAGTGCACGCCCGTCAGTGGCAGCCAGCTGGCCCACCCGGCGCCCCAGACTAGTACCCCGAGCGCAGAACCGGCGGCTGCCTCTTCTGCCGGTTTGCCAATCTCTTGGCGCAATAGCCCCAATACTGCCCCAGTCCCAACTCCGTAGGCACAGTGCGCGGCCACGCTCAGGACACGGTGGGCCCCCGGCGAGAAGCCCTCGGCCGAGACGACCTCCTCGAGGCGATCCACGACCTGAATCGGGGCGGTATCGAAGACGACTCCGATCCTACTCCAGGCCTCGCGCAGCCCCGACAGGAC
>JALZFJ010000084.1 GCA_030867425.1 Actinomycetota bacterium
AGGAGGTCGACGGTGTGACGTACTGGCGCAATCCTAATTCCTGGTACCTGTACCCGCGCGAGGCTGCCCACGGCTTGGAGAGCGGCGGTGCCGAAGGACGGAGGGTTAAACTCACAGAACACAGCCATGAGATTCTATCCTAAGGGCCTGCAGCCCCGGTCCTAATGGCCTAACTACGCCCACCTCGACCGGGGCCCGGCTTCCTATTAGGTTCCTACCCAGCTCCTTACATATTCTTAGCAATAGACGGGTACGATGGCACCTATCCACGTCAGCGTAGCCGGAGATCTCCCTTCACCTTCCCATGAACTTTCTCCGGCCCTTTATTGTGCTCTCAGTGTGCGAGGCTCGCCTCGGCTTCCTTCCGCCCGCCTTCCACCCGAAAATCTCGGTCAATAAGCCGAAAAACTCACCATATATCGGTTTCCTAGAACACACGTTTTAGCGGAAATAGCCCGAGACTCTCCGCCCCGGTAAATGTCTAGTCTTCTGAATCTTCGATCTGCTTTGCTCTTCGTGACTCTGTGGCTATATTCCCGAGTGCCTGTAGGTCCTTGACGTATATGAGGCGTCTCCTGAGCTCTACTACGCCGGACTCCCTTAGCGTCCCGAAAGCCCTGGTCACGGAGACGCGGTTCGCCCCCACCATGCTGGTCTCCCCCTCCTCCAGCCGGACGTCGGGGTTGTTTTTTGCGAGGTCCTCAAGCTCCTCCTCGGAGAGCGGCTCCAGGACGTCTGACGAGTGAAGCATCCGGACCTCATCGTTCAAGGGCACCAGCATCTACTGTTTACCTCCTCAAGTGACTCGTCCCCGGCCCTCGCAGCGCCAGACAGCGGCCCAACGACCCGCCCGATCTTACATGACTTTCGTACGAGTTTCGTAGCCTGTGCTACTGAATATGTCACCCGCTCCCGGTAGCATGTAATCCCCTTGTAAACGGGGCTCTCACGCTGCGAGGGGGCGAGGAGCGAAGAGAGGGAGAGGAGGAGCTGCGGCTTGCGACTGTTCGCGCTCACGTCAGGGGCCATGCTCGCCATACTGGGCTTCGTTGAGCTCTTGTGTGCCCTGTCGTGCATTTGGATCGGGGATGGCCTCCTCTACTTACTCGTTGGTGTCCTCCTCATCTATGTGGGATCCACGGCCTGGAGCCCCGCGCAGATCCGCTACATTATAGGCGGCCTCGGGATCCTCTACCTGCTCTTTGGGGGCAGCTATCACCGCCTTTTTTGCCTTTGACCTTTCCGTTGTGATAAGCGACGTGGTGCGCGTGGCGGTGGGCGCCGTTTTTGTGCTCAGTGCGTTGGCCTTGCCCTGCGATGATGGCCCCTCGGGAGGCCATTAGGTTCGCCGCTTCTTTCTGGACTGACGAAGCATCCTCGGGAGGGGCAGTAGTAGGCAAACGCCAGGGTCAATGGCGGCGAAAAACCATGAGCAGAATCCAGGCCAGGGCCGCCAGCATGAGCACGACGAGGCAGAACAGAATGATCACGTCTCCATTGATGAGGTCGAGCAAGATGAGCCCGAGGACCGACTTTGGACAGCAAGCAATCACGTGGCAGCACCTCGTATTCGTATGTCCTCGCATCGTACTAGCCCCTCATAAAGATTTGGCAAAGATTAGGTTAGAGGCCCGTAAAGGACGGGCGGAATAGCTACGCCTTTAGTGAAAGCTGCAGCAGCCGAAGCTACCCGAGCTGGCACTCTCCTTGACGACTGAGGGCTAGGCGGCCTCTTATTCACCAGATTGCCGACAAGGCAGCTTCTCGGAGGCTCATAGCGCTATGAGTCTCCACCGCTACTCTGGGTACGTCGGCTTCTGATGTACCTAGCAGCTTCTTCGGGAGAAATACCATGCTGTTCGGCTCCCACCGTCGCAGCGTATCGCAACGCATCGTGGCGCGAGCCACGACGCACCTCAGCTTCGATAGTCTCCAGGCCGCGGCGTCGCGCTGCAGCTACGCGATGGTACCCATCGGCGAGGAGCAGCCCTTCCGCGGTATCAAAGACGACGATGGGTGGGAGAAAGTCGAGCATCTCGGCGTACCGCACCACCCGTGCAGCGTCGAGGTGCGCCTCGGGATCGACCTGCGTGTTCGTGAGGAGATCAGTGATTCTCAATTGTGTCATCGCGCACATCGTCGCCGACAACTCGACGAGCCGCAACCTCGGTCACATTGTCGAAAAAGTTCTCCTGGCAGTACGTGCCGATCTACCTCGTGGCACAACTCGTCGGTGCGGTACTAGGCGCCATAGCCATCTGGATCACCTACGGCGGGGCGGCACGGGAGGCCGCAAGTCTTGCGGCGACGTTCCCGACGGAAGGGGTGGGCGACCTGCGGGCGCTAGTGGTGGAGATCCTGGTCACCTTCATCCTAATGTTCGTGGTGATCTCGGTGGCCACAGATGAGAGGGCCCCGGCGGGGGTCGCGCCCTTGGCGGTCGGATTCGCGCTGGCCTGCGGGGTC
>JALZFJ010000095.1 GCA_030867425.1 Actinomycetota bacterium
TCCTTTCTAAAGAGGAGGGGGGCAGGCACACACCGTTCTTCTCTCAGTACCGACCGCAGTTCTACTTCAGGACGACGGATGTAACGGGGGAGATAAGGCTTGAAGAGGGTGTGGAGATGGTGATGCCCGGAGACAACACGGTGATGACCGTAGAGCTTATAAGTCCCATAGCGATGGATGAGGGGTTAAACTTTGCCATTCGGGAGGGTGGCAGAACGGTAGGTGCTGGCGTCGTAACCGAAATTTTGGAGTAAACGGCTTTTCGTAGTGTGGAGGGTGAGGCAAAACGCCTCACCTCTCTACAATTTGGAGGATTTTATGCGACAATTGGTAACGCTGGCATGCGAGGAGTGCAAGCGCCGGAACTACCACAGCCGTAAGAATCGGCGAAACACTCCAGACCGCCTCCAGTTACAGAAGTATTGCCCGTGGTGCCGGCAGCATACGGCGCACCGGGAAACTAGATGACGAGCAGAGGGCAGTAGCTCAGTTGGTAGAGCAGCGGTCTCCAAAACCGCAGGTCGGGGGTTCGAGTCCCTCCTGCCCTGCTTTCAAAGATTGGATCGAGCGAGGCAATTATGGGTAACAGGCGAAGTGCCTCTACAGCCAAGGGCACTGGCAAGAAGAGGACGCAGGACAAAAAGAAACGCCGCTTCGGTAGTGGAGTGGTGGACTTTACCAGAGGGGTTCGAGGCGAGCTACGGCGAGTAAGCTGGCCGAATCGGGACCAGCTCCAGCAGAGCACGGCGGTAGTTTTGATCATCGTGCTGGCGCTCGCGGCGTACGTGGCGCTTTGGGACTTTGTCTTCCAGAGCCTTGCCAAGATTATATTCCTATAAAGGATTAATGTTTTGAAGAAGTGGTATGTCGTTAACACGTATTCGGGGCATGAGAACAAGGTCCGCACCACCATGGAGCGACGTATAGACTCATTCGGCCTGAAGCAGTATTTCGGCGAAATCAGCATCCCTACCGAAAGCGTCGTCGAGATTAAGGACGGCAAGAAGGTGCCCACCATCCAGCGCCAGTTCCCGGGTTATATTCTGGTGAACATGGACATGAACGATGACACCTGGCGTCTGGTCCGCCAGACCCCGGGTGTCACCCAGATCGTAGGTGCCGGCGAGAAGCCGACTCCGCTCTCTCGGGCCGAGGTTGAGCGCCTGTTGCGTCCAGGAGAGGCCGAGACCCGTGAGAAGGTCAAGACTACAGTAGACTACTCGGTTGGAGAGACGGTGAAGGTTATCGCCGGGCCGCTTGCAGACTTTACCGGCATAATCTCCGAGATAAACGTGGACCAGTCGAGGCTGAAGGTCCTGGTCTCGATCTTCGGGCGAGAGACGCCGGTCGAGCTCTCCTTTGGCCAGGTAGCGAAGCTGTAGCCGAAGGAGTAGCGGCGATGATGCAGGGAAGCTCGGCGTGACGAACATGATCAGCGTTGTCCAGGTGGTCCTGATCGCGGTGGCGGTGGTGGCGCTCATCGTCGCGCTTTCCGTAGACGAGGGCTTCTGGTGCGGGATAACAGCGGCGTTTGTCGACTGCTCCGCCGCGATCATTGGAACCCTTGGTACCAGTCATCGGTAGAATTTGGACATACCCCGAGGGAGTAACCCCGCGGGAGTAGCTAGAGAGGCAGAGGTGTTTTATGGGTAGAGGACGCGGTCGTGGCCGTAGGGTTGCGAGAAAACTGAAGTTGCAGATTACGGGCGGACAGGCGAACCCGGCCCCGCCGGTCGGCCCGGCACTGGGTCAGGCGCAGGTGAACATCGGGGAGTTCGTGCGGCAGTTCAACGACGCGACGCGCGACCAGATGGGCCAGGTGGTGCCGGTGGAGATCACAGTCTATGAGGACCGTTCTTTTACCTTCATCACCAAGACGCCCCCCGCAGCGTTCCTGCTCAAACGGGCCGCTGGGTTAGAGAAGGGCAGCGGCGAGCCGAACCGCGCGAAGGTTGGG
This sequence comes from Actinomycetota bacterium, assembly GCA_030867425.1. Lineage (GTDB taxonomy): Bacteria > Actinomycetota > Rubrobacteria > Rubrobacterales > Rubrobacteraceae > Rubrobacter_F. The sequence goes on from JALZFJ010000095.1 coordinate 1,958, forward strand.
GCGGTTAGCCGCCAGCAGGTAGAGGACATAGCGAGGACGAAGCTGCCGGATTTGAACGCCGCCGATCTGGACGGTGCGTCGAAGATTGTGGAGGGTACTGCGAGGAGCATGGGGATAACGGTCGATGGGTAGGAAGCTGTTAGAGCAGAAGGCGAAGATAGACAAGGAGCGACTCTACTCGCCGCGCGAGGCGCTGGAGCTGCTAAAGGACCTAGACGGAGCGAAGTTCAACGAGAGTGTCGAGGTTCACGTCAAGCTCAACGTTGACCCGCGAAAGGCCGACCAGATGGTGCGCGGGACGCTTATGCTCCCGAACGGTACTGGCAAGGCGCGCAAGGTGGCGGTCTTCGCGGTCGGGGAGAACGCTCGAGAGGCCGAGGAAGCCGGGGCGGATGTCGTGGGGTCGGAAGACCTGGCGGCGCGCATCCGGGACGAGGGCTTCACGGAGTTCGACGTCGCGGTCGCGACCCCGGATCAGATGAGCATCGTCGGGAGGCTCGGCCCGGTCCTGGGCCCCAGAGGGCTAATGCCCAACCCGAAGAGCGGTACTGTGACGCCGAACGTCGGAAGGGCGGTCGAGGAGATAAAGCGGGGCAAGGTCGAGTACCGGGTGGACCGGTACGGGATCATCCACGGCATTATCGGCAAGAAGTCGTTCGACTTAGACAGCCTGGTCGAGAACTACTTCGCCCTGCGCGACGAGCTCCAGAGGGTGCGTCCGGCGGCTGTCAAGGGCCGGTATTTCCGCTCTGTCGCCATCACGAGCACGATGGGGCCCTCGATCAAGGTTGACCCCGCGGTCGAGAAGGATTAGTATCTTGCCTGCGTAAGCGTACAAAACAAAAAAGGGCCAGAGACAGCCGGGACCCGAAAAGGTTTAAAAGCAGAAGCTCCCGGCCGAGGTTGCAGCGAACGGAGAGACTTACCGAAGCCCCGGGTGCCTGCGGCCCCGGGTTTTTTAGTAGTGGAGGATCTAAGACGAGGTGAATCGGGAAGAGAAGGCGCGGGTGATCGAGGAGCTCACCGAGAAACTGAAGGGCGGCTCGGTGGTGTTCGTAGATTACAAGGGTATGAACGTCGCCCAGAGCACCCGCTTGAGAGCGCGGAGCCGCGAGTCGGGCGTGGAGTTCGTCGTCGCGAAGAACACCCTGGCGCAGCGGGCGGCGAACCAGGCGGGCGTCGAGGGGATATCGGAGTACCTGGTTGGACCTACGGCGCTGGCGTTCAGCGAAGATCCGGTAGCGAGCGCGAAGTTGATGGCCGAATTTTCGGACGAGATCAGGACGTTCGAGCTCAAGGGTGGCCTGCTCGATGGCGACCAGGTCGTGGACGCTGAGGGCGTCGTGGCACTCTCGCGGCTGCCAGAGAGAGAGCAGCTGATCGTCCAAGTGGTGGGCGGCATCCAGTCGCCGATCGCAGGCCTGGTGAACGTCCTCAACGGCACTATCAGGAACTTGGCGGTCGTGTTGAACCAGGTGGCGGAGCAGAAGGGCTCCCAGGTGTAAGAGGTAGTGGTAACAGCGGTAAGCAAAGAATCAGGAGGAACCAGGAATGGCGACCAAGGACGAGATACTAGAGTCCATCGAAAATATGTCCGTTCTCGAGCTCTCCGAGCTCGTGAAGGCTTTGGAGGACCGGTTTGGTGTATCGGCGGCGGCGTTCGCGGCGGCCCCAGCTGCGATGGCCCCAGGCGGTGACGGCGCTGCGGCAGCCGAGGAGGAACAGACCGAGTTCGACGTCGTTTTGCAGTCGGCGGGCGATAAGAAGATTCAGGTCATCAAGGAGGTCCGCGCGGCCACGGGTCTCGGCCTCAAGGAGGCCAAGGCGCTCGTGGACGAGGCGCCGAACCCCATCAAGGAGGCGCTCTCCCGCGAGGACGCTGATGCCCTCAGAGCCAAGCTGGAAGAGGCCGGCGCCACGGTGGAGCTGAAGTAAGGTTCAGGTAAAAGCTGAGGCCAGCGGCGCTCTCTTTGTGGGAGCGCCGCTTCTGTTTGGATCGTGACCGCTTTTCGCACGGTCGAGTGGTCCGTGCCGGACTTCGCTTCCGCAGGTCTTGGAGCTGGGACCCGACAACTAATTGCCGAACGCTCCAAGTGATGCTAAACTCTCGGGCGTCGGTTCCGGTGGAGACCGCCGACCAAATTTATTTGTGCAGATATCTTGACTTCTCGGAAGGTGAGGAGTAAGATATTCGTTTGCGTGTTCAGCCGTTCTTCAACGATCACCCCTGGAGGAGAGTTGATTTGGTGAGCCCTGTTGTGCGCCGAAAGCGGCACCCTTACGCCCGGATGAGGACCGATTTTGAGCTACCCAATCTTATTGAGATACAGCGGATTTCATTCGAGAGGTTTGGCAACGAAGGCGTTCGTCAGACCCTTACGGAGATCTCCCCGATAGAAGACTACACCGGCTCTTATGCTGTGGAGTTCGGGGAGCCGTATTTCGAGGAGCCGTCCTTCTCCATAGAGGAGTGCGTCTCCAAGGACAAGACATACTCAGCGCCCCTTTTCGTGCGGGTGCGGTTCATCGTCAAGGAGACCGGGGAGCTTCGGGAGCAGGACGTCTTCATGGGCGACTTCCCGCTCATGACTGACTGGGGTACGTTTATCATTAACGGGACCGAACGAGTCGTGGTGACACAGCTCGTGCGGTCGCCAGGGGCCTACATCATGGAGCCCAAAGACCCCAGCAAGCAGGTCTTGACGGCGAGTTTGATGCCGGCCCGGGGGTCCTGGCTCGAGTTCGAGGTCGAGACCAAGGGGGACGTCTCGGTCAGGATAGACCGCAAGCGGAAGCTGCCGGTCACGGTTCTCTTGAAGGCGCTCGACCTGGGCGGTACGGAGGAGATCATATCGCGTTTCGGTGATTCGTGGCTCATGCGCAATACTTTGGAGAGGGACGACACCACCTTTAGAGAGGATGCACTGCTTGAGGTTTTCCGGCGGCAGCGTCCCGGCGAGCCGGTCAACATAGAGAACGCGCAGAACCTCATGGACGGGCTCTTCTTCGATGCCAAGCGTTACGACCTTTCGGAGGTCGGACGGTACAAGGTCAACAAGAAGCTTAAGCTCGACGTGCCTAGAGACACGCACACTCTTACCATCGAGGACATCGAGGGCCTCTTGAAGCGCCTCGTGGAGATCGCCGAGGGGCTCGCCGACGAGGACGAGGAGTTCGGTCGCATCAACTACGAGCGCGTCCGGCACAAGCTCGACGAGTACGAGCACTTCGGGAACAGGCGATTGAGGACCGTCGGGGAGCTGGTGCAGGAGGCGTTCCGGATCGGGATGTACCGCATGGAGAGGGTCGTTCGCGAGCGGATGACGACCCAGGACGCGGATGCGATCACTCCGCAGAGCGTGGTGAACACCAAGCCCGTCGCCTCGGCCATAAAGGAGTTCTTCGGCTCCTCGCAGCTCTCGCAGTTCATGGACCAGACGAACACCTTAAGCGGGCTCTCGCATCGCCGACGCCTGAACGCGATGGGCGCGGGTGGTTTGAGCCGGGAGCGGGCTCCGATAGAGGTCCGCGACGTGTATCCGACGCACTATGGGCGGATGTGTCCGATCGAGACGCCTGAGGGTCCGAACATCGGGCTCATCGGACAGCTCTCGACCTTCGCGGCGGTCGACGAGTATGGTTTCTTGCAGACGCCGTACAGGAAGGTCATGGACGGGATGATCACGGACGAGATCGAGTACCTCTCCGCCGACGAGGAGGAGGAGTTCACGATCGCCCAGGCCAACACGCCGGTCGAGGAGGGGACGGGCAGGATACTGGAGAACGAGCAGATCCTGGCCCGGAGGCGCGGCGACGAGGTCGCCACCGTCTCCCCCGAGGAGATCGACTACATGGACGTGGCACCTTTGCAGACGGTCTCCGTCGGGACGGCGCTCATACCGTTCCTTGAGCACGACGACGCCAACCGGGCACTCATGGGCGCGAACATGCAGCGGCAGGCTGTGCCCTTGCTTCGGAGCGAGGCCCCTTACGTCGGCACCGGGATGGAGTTTCGGGCGGCGACGGACGCGGGGGACGTCTTGATCGCGCGCTCGGGTGGCACCGTGGAGCGGGTCGTGTCCGAGAAGATCACGGTCCGCAGGGAAGATGGCGAGACCGACGAGTACGTCTTGAGGAAGTTCGCTCGCTCCAACCAGGGCACGTGCGTCAACCAGCGGCCGCTGGTGAAGGAGGGCGAGGAGATAGAGATCGGCACGATCTTAGCCGACGGGTCCTCGACAGACGAGGGCGAGTTGGCCCTGGGTAAGAACCTGCTCGTGGCGTTCATGCCGTGGGAAGGTTTCAACTTCGAGGATGCCATCATCATCTCCGAGCGGCTCGTCAAGGACGACGTGCTTACTTCGATCCACATCGAGGAGTATGAGGTCCAAGCGCGCGACACCAAGCTCGGGCCCGAGGAGATCACGCGCGACATCCCGAACGCCTCCGACGACGTGCTGATGAACCTGGACTCTGACGGCATCATCCGCATCGGGGCCGAGGTTACCTCTGGCGACGTGTTGGTTGGCAAGGTCACGCCCAAGGGTGAGTCCGAACCGACACCGGAGGAGAAGCTCCTGCGCGCCATCTTCGGCGAGAAGGCCCGCGAGGTCAAGGATTCTTCGCTGAAGGTTCCCCACGGCGAGGGCGGCGTCGTCATAGACGTCAAGCGCTTCTCCAGGGACGACGGGGACGAGTTGCAGCCGGGCGTCAATGAGATGGTACGGGTCTTCGTGGCCAAGAAGCGCAAGATCGCCGAGGGCGACAAGCTCGCCGGTAGGCATGGCAACAAGGGCGTCATCTCCAAGATCGTGCCCGAGGAAGACATGCCGTTCATGGAGGACGGCCGTCCGGTGGACGTGATTCTGTCTCCTTTGGGCGTCCCGAGCCGGATGAACGTCGGCCAGATCCTGGAGACCCACCTTGGATGGGCCGCGAGCAAGGGTTTCGGTGAGGACGGAGGCGAGCCGGTCTTCGTCTCGACCCCCGTCTTCTCGGGCGCCGAGATAGAGGACGTCAACGCGGCCATCGAAGCGATCCGTGGGAACGGCGACGGCGTCGGCATGAGCGGTGGCGGCAAGGTTACGCTCTACGACGGACGGAACGGTGAACCTTTCGACGGCACGATCACGGTCGGGCACATGTACATCTTAAAGCTGCTCCATCTAGTGGACGACAAGATCCATGCGCGCTCGACGGGCCCGTACTCGCTCGTCACTCAGCAGCCTCTGGGCGGCAAGGCCCAGTTCGGCGGGCAGCGCTTCGGCGAGATGGAGGTGTGGGCGCTAGAAGCCTACGGCGCAGCACACACACTGCAGGAGCTCCTGACCATAAAGAGCGACGACAGGGTCGGTAGGGTCAAGAGCTATGAAGCTATAGTTAAGGGTGAGAACATCCCTGAACCCGGCGTGCCGGCGAGCTTTAAGGTCTTGTTGAAGGAGATGCAGTCTCTCGGGCTCTCAGTCAAGCCGGTCTACCATGCTGAGGCTGTAGCCGAGGATCAGGACCGCAGGGATTGGGACGAAGCGGCGCGGGCTTTGGGAATCAACCTAAGCCGCGAGGAACCAACCGGAAACCTGGACGACAGGCCCGACGCTTTTGCGAGTTAGCGATAGGGCACGTTCTCAAAAGACGAGGAGAGAGGATACTCAGGGCGTGCAGGGTTTAGAGCGCGACATAGACATAAACAAGCTAGAAAAGATCTCCATCGGCCTCGTCGCAGCCGAGGAGATAAGGGAGTGGTCCCGCGGCGAGGTCACGAAGCCGGAGACCATCAACTACCGTACCTTGAGGCCCGAAAAGGACGGCCTCTTCTGCGAGCGCATCTTCGGTCCTTCGAAGGACTGGGAGTGCTATTGCGGTAAGTACAAGAGGATCCGCTTCAAGGGCATCATCTGCGAGAGGTGCGGGGTCGAGGTTACACGTGCTCGCGTTCGGCGTGACCGGATGGGTCACATAGAGCTCGCCGCTCCTATAGCGCACGTCTGGTTCGTCAAGGGCGTGCCGAGCCGGATGGGCTACCTCTTGGACATAAGCCCGAAGGACCTCGACCGAGTTTTGTACTTCGCCTCTTCCATCGTCACCTGGGTGGATCGTGAGGGACGGGCGAACGATATGGACGTCTTGCGGGACAGGGTCGAGGAGGAGATTCGTCAGCTCGAGGAGGAGCGGGACGAGGAAATCGACCAGACCCAGGCCTTGCGCACCAAGCGGGAGAGCGTAATAAGGGGCGAGAGCTCCCCGGACGAGCTAACCGTGGAGTACGCTGACATCTCCGAGGAGAACCGCGAGGCGATAATAGATAAGGCCCGCCGGGAAGCTGAGGAGACCGTCGCTGACATTCAGCGCTCAGTGAACGAGCAGATAGAGCTCGTCCGGCGGGCGTGGGAGGAGTTCCAGACCTTGGAGCCGCGCCAGATCGTGGACGACGAGGAGCTTTTCAGGGAGATAAAAGACCGCTTCGGGGACGAATATGGCTACGGCGTTTACTTCCGCGGTGGCATGGGCGCCCAGGCCATCCGCGACCTCATAAGCCAAGTCGACCTCGAAGAGGAGGCCCAAGACCTCCGGGACACTGTAAACGAATCGAGGGGCCAGAAGCGCCAGAAGGCCATAAAGCGCCTCAAGGTCGTGGATGCCTTCCGCACGAGCGGCAATCGCCCGGAGTGGATGGTCATGGACGCCATCCCCGTGCTGCCACCTGACCTGAGGCCGATGGTCCAGCTCGATGGCGGTCGCTTCGCCACAAGCGACCTGAACGATTTATATCGTCGGGTCATTAACAGGAACAACAGGCTCCGCCGTCTTCTCGACCTCGGGGCTCCGGACGTGATCGTGAACAACGAAAGGCGGATGCTCCAGGAGGCAGTGGACGCTCTGTTCGACAACGGCCGCCGAGGCAGGGCCGTGACCGGCGCCGGGAACCGGGCCTTGAAGAGTCTCTCGGACATGCTCAAGGGTAAGCAAGGCCGCTTCCGGCAGAACCTGCTCGGTAAAAGGGTGGACTACTCGGGCCGGTCGGTGATCGTGGTCGGACCTGGTCTAGAGATGCACCAGTGCGGCTTGCCGCGCCTTATGGCGGTCGAGCTCTTCAAGCCGTTTGTGATGAAGGTGTTGGTTGATCGGGCTCTGGCGCCGAACATCCGGAGCGCGAAGCAGATGGTCGAGCGCCTGCGGCCCGAGGTCTGGGACGTTTTGGAGGACGTGATCAAGGAACACCCCGTTCTCCTGAACCGGGCGCCCACGCTGCACCGCTTGGGTATCCAGGCCTTCGAGCCCGTTTTGGTCGAGGGTAAGGCGGTGCAGGTTCATCCCTTGGTGTGCGCGGCGTTCAACGCGGACTTTGACGGGGACCAGATGGCGGTGCACGTGCCCTTGAGCCCCGAGGCTCAGGCCGAGGCGCGCGTCTTGATGCTCTCGACGCAGAACATCCTCCTGCCGGCGAACGGGTTCCCGATCGCGGTTCCCTCACAGGATATGGTGCTCGGGCTCTACTACATAACCTACGCTGGGGACGACTTCGAGGAGGCTGAGCCCAAGGCCTTCCTCTCCTCCTACGCCGAGGCGGAAGCGGCGTACAAGGAGGGCTCGCTCAAGATCCACGACAAGGTCCTCTTTAGGCGCAACAGTGGCAGGGTGGAGACTACCCTGGGGCGTGTGATCTTCAACGAGAACGTGGAGGAGACCTTGAGGGGTTACCTCGGCGAGGCATACGGGCCGGAGGAGTACGAGTTCGTCAACCGCGAGTTGAAGAAGGGTGAGATCAAGGCCCTCGTCGCCGAGTACGTGAGCCGCTACTCGACGGAACTCGTGAGCCAGCTCTTGGACACCCTGAAGAGGATTGGTTTCCACACGGCCACCCGCGCTGGCGTCTCCATCGGCAAGAACGACATCGTCGTGCCCGAGCAGAAGGCCGAGATCCTTGAAAAGTACGACAACCTCGTCAACGAGGTCGAGGACCAGTGGGACCAGGGCTTCATCTCCGACGAGGAGAGGTTGGAGCGGGTCGTCGGCTTGTGGACCCAGGCCAAGAACGAGGTCGAAGCCGCGATGAAGGCAAACCTCTTCAGGCTCAACCCGATCTACATGATGGCCAATTCGGGGGCGAGAGGCAATTACTCCCAGATCACGCAGCTCGCCGGCATGCGTGGTCTGATGACGAATACGAAGGGTGAGATCATAGACGAGCCCGTGAAGAGCAACTTCATGGAGGGTCTCTCCGTACTCGAGTACTTTACCTCGACGCACGGCGCCCGGAAGGGGCAGGCCGACACGGCCTTGCGTACCGCCGATTCGGGCTACCTGACGAGGCGGTTGGTGGACGTGTCTCAGGACGTCGTGATCCACGACGCCGACTGCGGCACCGAAGGCTACGTCGAGATCCCGCTGTACCTCGACGGTGGACGGGGCGACGCGAACGATTCCGTCGCGGCCCGTTACCTGGCTCGTGACCTCGCTAACCCAGAGACGGGCGAGGTCGTGGCCGAGGCCGGCACGGACGTCACGCCGCGCGTCCTGGGCGATTGGCGTGAAAGCTTACCACGTGAGACCCTCGTTCCGGTACGCACGCCTTCCAAGTGCGAGAGCCCGCAGGGCGTGTGCCAGAGGTGCTATGGTAGGGCGCTCTCGACCTACCGCCCGGTAGACGTCGGCGAAGCCGTCGGCATCATCGCGGCCCAGAGTATCGGCGAGCCGGGGACACAGCTTACGATGCGTACCTTCCACACCGGCGGCATCGCCGGCGAGGACATCACGGCTGGTCTGCCGAGGGTCGTCGAGCTCTTCGAGGCCCGGCACCCGAAGGCCGAGGCCGTGCTCGCCGACATCGACGGCTCGGTGACGCTGGAAGAGACCGAGAGCGACCGTCTCATAAAGGTCGTCATAACTTCTTCGGACGGCACCGAGAGCCGGGAGTACAAGGTCGAGCGCCAGCTCTTGAAGCCTCCGATCGTCGAGGGGACCGAGATCCGGGCGAACACTCCGATCACGGAAGGTTCGGTCTACCCACACCAGATCCTCGAGAACGACCTGCGCTACGAACGCGGCACGACCGCGACGGAGCGCTACCTCGTGGACGAAGTGCAAAAGGTCTACCGGGCGCAGGGCGTGGATATCCACGACAAGCACATCGAGGTTATCGTGCGCCAGATGCTCCGCAAGGTCGTAGTGGACGATCCCGGCGGCACGAACCTCCTGCCCGAGCAGGTCGCTGACAGGTTCTCGGCGCAGGCCGAGAATGAGCGCGTCGAGGCGGAAGGCGGCGAGCCAGCCACCTTCCACACAGTCCTCATGGGCATCACCAAGGCGTCGCTTGCTACGGACAGCTTCTTGAGCGCGGCCTCGTTCCAAGAGACCGCTCGCGTCCTCACCGACGCGGCTATCGAGGGCAAGGTGGACAACCTCGCGGGCCTCAAGGAGAACGTGATCATCGGAAAACTCATCCCGGCGGCCACGGGCATGCCACGTTACAGGCAGCTCGCGGTGACGGTCGAAGGATACGGCGCGCAAGACGTCGAAGACCTTGACATAGCGGCTTCCTGAGCCTAAAATAACGCGTCGCGGTTACGAGCAGTTACGATTAGGTAGCTGCCTCTGGGAGATGCTCCCTGGACCGCGGCGCGTGGTTTTGTTGTAGTACCTTTCCCCAAGTTACAGAGAGAAAGGAAGGCGTGGCTGTGCCGACGACGAATCAGCTTGTGCGCGAGGAGCGGCAATTACAGACGAAGAAGACGCCGACGCCGGCGCTGCAGGGTTCGCCTCAGCGGCGTGGTGTATGCACCCGCGTTTCGACGACGACACCGAAGAAGCCGAACTCGGCGCTGAGGAAGATCGCGCGCGTGAGGCTCACGAACGGCCATGAAGTCACGGCCTACGTCCCCGGAGAGGGGCACAACCTGCAGGAGCACTCCGTGGTGCTTGTGCGCGGCGGGCGCGTGAAGGACCTGCCGGGCGTGCGCTACAAGATCGTGCGTGGGGCTTTGGATACCCTGGGGGTGGCCAACCGCAAGCAGAGCCGTTCCAAGTACGGGACGAAGAAGTAGAAGAGGGGATAAGAATATGCCGAGGCGAGCAGCGCCGCCGAAGAAGAGGATACCGGCAGATCCCGTCCGCGGGAGCGTGCTGGTGCAGCAGCTGGTCAATAAGATCATGCTCGACGGCAAGAAGAGCACGGCGGAGAAGATAGTCTACGACGCCCTCTCCTTTATCGAGGAGCGGACCGGCTCGAACCCAGTCACGGTATTGGACAACGCTTTGGACAACATCAGGCCCCGTCTGGAGGTGCGTTCCAGGCGGGTCGGCGGCGCCACGTACCAGGTGCCGGTCGAGGTGCAGCCGCGGCGGGCGAACACGCTGGCTTTGCGCTGGATGGTGGGCTACGCTCGGGCGCGACGGGAGAAGACGATGGGTCGCAGGCTTGCCGGTGAGATTCTGGACGCTAAAGACAACGTTGGCGCGAGCGTGAAGCGTAAGGAGGACACGCATAGGATGGCTGAGGCCAACCGTGCGTTTGCACATTACAGGTGGTGACGAGGTAACAAATGGCTGTATCCGTAGCTAGAAAAACACCGCTAAGGCGGGTCAGAAACATAGGGATCATGGCTCACATCGACGCCGGTAAGACGACGACGACCGAGCGCATCTTGCTCTACACCGGGCTTACCCACAGGCTGGGCGAGGTTCACGACGGGAACGCCGTGATGGACTGGATGGCTCAGGAACGTGAGCGCGGCATCACCATAACCAGCGCCGCAACCACCGTCTTCTGGGGTGGCACCGATGGCTCTTCCAAGAACGGCAAGAGTGGCAGCAGGGAGGGCCTCCACACTCGCATCCCCGAGCAGCACCGCATCAATATTATAGACACGCCCGGGCACGTGGATTTCACTGTCGAGGTGGAGCGCAGCTTGCGCGTGCTCGACGGGGCGATCGCGCTTTTCGACTCTGTAGCGGGTGTCGAGCCGCAGAGCGAGACTGTTTGGCGGCAGGCGGACAAGTACGGGGTTCCGCGGATCGCGTTCGTCAACAAGATGGACAGGATCGGGGCGAACTTCTACAAGGCTGTGGACACCATGGTGGACCGGCTCGGGGCGAACGCGGTGCCGGTGCAGTTGCCAATTGGGGCCGAGTCGGAGTTCCGTGGGCTCGTGGATCTCGTGGAGATGAAGGCGATCATGTACAAGGACGATCTCGGAGCCGAGTGGGAAGAGACCGAGATCCCGGTCGAGATGCAGGAGCGGGCAGAGGAGTACCGGGAGAAGCTTCTCGAGGCGGTCGCCGACCAGGACGAAGAGCTCATGATGCTCTACCTTGAGGGCGAGGAGATAGACGCGGACGCCCTTAGGGCGGCGATCCGCAAGGCCACCCTCGACATCCAGATGACACCGGTCTTCTGCGGCTCGGCGTTCAAGAACAAGGGTGTGCAGCCGCTGCTCGACGGCGTGGTGGATTACCTGCCGAGCCCCTTGGACGTGCCACCGTTCCACGGTGTCACCCTAAGTGGCGAAAATGCCGTGCGCGAGGCCGACGAGAACGGCCCACTGGCGGCGCTCGCCTTCAAGGTGCAAGCCGACCCGCATGTCGGAAGACTGACCTACATAAGGGTGTACTCGGGCACGCTCAGGTCCGGCTCCTATGTCATGAACACCACGAAGGGCAGGCGCGAGCGTGTCGGTAGGCTCCTGCAGATGCACGCCAATTCGCGCGAGCAGCGCGAGGAGGTGTATGCCGGCGAGTTGGTCGCCGCCATCGGGCTCTCTCAGACTGGGACCGGCGACACGCTGGTCGCAGCCGACGATCCGGAGCAAATCGTTTTGGAAGAGATGATCTTTCCAGAGCCGGTCATCTCGCAGGCCATCGAGCCCAAGACCAAGGCCGACCAGGAGAAGCTGAGCGTCGCGCTGCAGCGACTCGCCGAGGAGGACCCAACCTTTTCGGTTCGGGGTGACGAGGAGACGGGGCAGACGATCATTAGCGGGATGGGCGAGCTGCACCTGGAAATCATCCTCGACAGGCTACTGCGGGAGTTCCGCGTGGACGCTAACATCGGCAAGCCGCAGGTGGCTTACCGGGAGACCGTGCGCCGGCGGGTTGAGAACGTCGAGGGACGTTTCGTGCGGCAGACTGGTGGTCGCGGCCAGTATGGGCACGTGGTCATCAACCTCGAGCACAACGGCGAGGGCGGCTATGAGTTCGACAACAGGATCGTCGGCGGCGTTATACCGCGCGAGTACATACCGAGCGTGGACAAGGGCATCAGGGATGCCATGGATTCCGGCGTTGTGGCCGGCTATCCGGTCGTGGACGTGAAAGTCGAGCTCGTCGACGGTTCGTACCACGACGTCGACTCCTCGGAGATGGCGTTCCAGATCGCCGGCAGCATGGCCCTCAAGGAGGGCCTCAAGCGGGCCAACCCGGTCCTTCTTGAGCCGGTGATGGACGTCGAGGTCGTCGTGCCTGAGGAGTTTATGGGCGACGTCATCGGCGATCTTTCGAGCAGGCGCGGCCAGATCCAGGGGATGGACTCCCGCGGTGGCGGGCAGGTCATCCGGGCGATGGTGCCGCTCTCGGAGATGTTCGGGTACGCGACGACCGTCCGGAGCAAGACCCAGGGCAGGGCTACGTTCACCATGCAGTTCGATCACTACGCCGAGGTGCCCCGGAGCATCGCGGCCGAGATAGTGGAGAGGTAGGAGAGAGTAATGGCCAAGGGAGTTTTTGAGAGGACCAAGCCGCACCTGAACGTTGGGACCATAGGCCACGTCGACCACGGCAAGACGACGCTCACGGCCGCAATCACTAAGGTTCTGGCCAAGCGCGTGCCCGACG
>JALZFJ010000099.1 GCA_030867425.1 Actinomycetota bacterium
AAATGCATAATTCTATACAGTAGCTTAAGTAGTAGCAGGCCGCCGGGCGGTTAGAAGAAAAGCTTGAGCAAGCCGATCGCGCCCTGCTTCCACGGCACCCGGTGCGAGACGCCGCTGCCGTCCTCGAATTGCGCCCGGTTCTCTATATACCACCGGAAGTTTCTCAGCAGAGCTTCCTTGTTGGAGTACTTCGGCCTGAAGCCGAGCTCCCGCTCTGCCTTCTCGATGGAGACGAACGAGTCTTTGGAGGCTGTCTCGTAGACCCACTTGTAGAGCGGCGAGAGCCCCAAAGCGTCGAGGACTCTCAGGCCCCAGATCGCGGGCGTTGCCGGGAAGCCCACGACCATTTTGCCGTGCCCGGCGTAGTCGAGGACGGCCTGGTAATCCTCCTTCATCGTCGCGAACTCCGCGGCGCCGATGTTGAACGTGTCGTTCACCTTCTCTTCGGGGAGCGTCAGCGTGAGGTGAATCGCCCGGCAGAGGTCTTCGACATCCAAAAGCTGGTAGCGGTTGTTCCCGCTCCCGATCATAGGGAAGTTGTGCCCGGTGAGGGCCCAGTCGTAGAGAAGCGCGAAGACCCCGAGGCGCTCGGGGCCGACGAACGACTTCGGCCGGATGACGGGGACGACCATGCCTTTAGCGCGGTACTCGAGGCAGATCATCTCGGCCTGTATCTTGGCCTGCCCGTACGGGCCCACGCCCTCCAACTTATCCGTCTCGTGCAGGGGATGGTGGTCCGGTATCCCGTAGACCGCGGTGGAAGAGACATGCACTACCCTCTTCACCCCGAGACGATGCGCGGCCTCCAAGATGTTGCGCGTCCCTTCGACGTCCGTGGTGTAGATGTCTTCCGGGGAGTAGAGTGGCAGGGCGGCCGCGGTGTGGACCACGAAATCTACGCCCTCCATGGCCCGGTCCATTAGCGCCTTATCACGGATGTCGCCCTTTATGGCCTCGATCCTTCCTCTCTCCGGATAGTCGAACTCCTCAAGGTCTAACGAAGCCAGTGCGTATCCGCGTGCCATGAGGTAGCGGGCCAGGTTGATCCCCAGAAACCCGGCCCCGCCGGTGATGAGTACCTTCTCTTGCTCCAAGAGAGCGGCGCCTCCTTCCACAGGCTAACCTTGCTCGCCGGCACGTCGTATCCTCGCGAGCGTGCATCGTAGCATACAAGCACGCCGCTCGTAAGACTTTGTTATAAGACTTTGTTATCCTTGAGCGCTCTGCTGCGCGCCCTGCTGGACGATCTCCTCGAGCTCTTCCTGCAACGTCGTCAGGGCTTCCTCCGGCGACACCTCGCCGTTCAGCGAGGCGTTGAATTGCTCGGCCATCCTCAGGGACATGTCCGAGTAGAACGGCGAGACGGGACGGGGCCGGGTGTTCTGTATGGCCTCCTGCCCGAGCTCAGCGACCCTCACCTCCGCGAGCAGCTCTTGGTCCTCGTAGAGTTCCTGGCGCGTCGGGAGGACGGTGCCGTTTATCGCGCGGTACTTCTGCTGCTCGGGGGCGCTCATGAAGCGGATGAACTCGTAAGCCGCGTCCTGGTTCCCGGAGTTTGCGCTTATGAAGAAGTTCCACCCGCCCAAAGAGCTGTAGCTCTGGAGGCCCTCTTCGGCCACGGGGAGAGCGGCTACCCCGATCTGCTCGGGGCTAATGCTCGACTCGTCGGGGTCGTCGGCGAGCGCAAAGAAGCGCGGCACGTTGCGCATAAAGACCGCGTCCCCACCGAGGAAGATCGTCCCGACCTCCTGCTCCTTGTACTGGGTCACGCCCGCAGGCGCTATGCCGTCGTCGATCATGCTTCGCTCGATCTGCAGACCCTGCTGCGCCTCCGGGCTGTCTATGATCACGGTGTTCGGGTCGTTCGGGTCGAGGACATCCCCGCCCGAGGTCCAGATGTACTCCAGGCCGTTGACGACGCCGCCCTCGTAGTCTGCCCCCTGGAAGACGAACCCGTACTGCGTGCCGGTCTGCTGTTGCACCGTCCTGGCCTGCTCTTTCAGCTCGTCCCAGGTCCTCGGCGGCTCCGTGAAGCCCGCCTCTTCCAGGAGGTCGCTGCGGTAGTAGAGCATCCCGGCGTCCGTGTACCAGGGGACGCCGTAGATACCGCCCTGATAGGTCATCGCTTGTATGGGGCTGGGGAGAAACTCGCTTCGCTCGTCTTCGGGGAAACGGTCGGAGAGGTCGGCGATGTAGCCGTTAGCGGCGAACTGGGCTGGCCAGATCACGTCGCCCCCGATCACGTCTATGTTGATCTCGCCGGACTGGAACTCGGTGTTGAGCTGGTCGAAGTGCTGCCCCGAGTCGGCGGGCATCTCCCGCCACGTCACCTGGATCCCGTCCTCGTTCTCTGCGTTGAACTGGTCTATGAGCGCCTGCACGCTCCCCGAGGGGTCAGGGAAGAAGGAAAAGGTTATCTCTGCTGCCCCGCCGGCGCCGCCGCCACCGCCGCAGCCCGCGACCCCCAAGAGCGCCGCTCCTGCGAGCCCGGCGCCGCTCAGCTTGAGGAAATCCCGACGGCTTATCTTCCTGGCAACGGCGACGCCTCCTTCATTCGACATCTGAATGCCACTCATGAGGTCTACCCTCCTCCTGTGCTCGCTTCCCCTTGCTCCCTTAATTATGCATCAGGAAAGAGGCCAGGTGCTCGTAGCCTTCTTCGAGGAGGGTGAGCTCGACGTACTCGTTCTCTTGGTGGGCCTGGGAGGGTAACCCGGGGCCGAAGTTGGCGGCGGCGACGCCTTCCCTGGCGAAGCGGGCCACGTCCGTCCAGGCCTGCTTCGGGCGCACCTTCGTGTCCTCGGAGATAAAGGTTTGTAGCAGGGGGTGATCCAGCTCCACCGAGCCGCTCGGGGCGAAGTCCGCAACCTCGTAGCGCGCCCTTCCTCCGGCGCCCTTCAGCAGCCCCTCGAAGACGTGCTTTACGTGCTCCAAATCCCTGCCTGGGGCAAAGCGGTGGTTGACGTTGATCCAGAACGTATCAGGCACTATGTTCTTCGCCCGCCCGCCCCGCGCCATCGTCGGCGTGAGCACCTCGTAGAAAGGAAGCCCTTCAACCATGACCTCCTCGGCCTCCCGCCCGTGCAGACCGGTGAGGAACTTCCCCGCCGCCGAGAGGGCGTTCTCCCCCTGCCATGGCCGGGCCGAGTGGGCTGGCCTGCCCTCGAAGATCACCTCGACCTGTGCCGTACCGATGCATCCGACCTCCAGAGCGTTCGCGGTAGGTTCCAGGAGGAAAGCCAGCTCCGCCTCCAGTACCCACGGGTACTCCTCGAAGACCGTCTCGAGCCCGTTCTCGACGTACGCGCCCTCCTCGCGCTCGTAGAATACGAAGGTCGGCTCCACCCAACTCTTCTCCCACCGAAAGTCCTCCAAGAGCGCAAGCATGACGGCGTCGCCAGCCTTCATATCCGAAGCCCCCCGCCCGTAGATCAGATCCCTCTCGACACTCACCGTCAACCCCCCCGCCGGCTCCGGCACGGTGTCCAGGTGCCCGGCGAAGACCACCTTCTCCCGCGAAGCCTCCGGCTCCTGTCGACCGGCGATGAGGTTGTTGCCGACACGCTCGGTACGCCAGCCAGAGACCTCACTGATACGCTTCTCTAGGTCGTCGCAGAGGTTTTCTTCCTCCCCGGTCACGCTCGGGTGTTCGAGGAAGAAGAGCAGGGCCTCGAGCAGGCGCTCCCTCAAACACTGACCCCGAACTGCCGCAGGGCCTCGTTCAGTGAGGTCTTCTGGTCGGTTGACTCGCGCCGCTGGCCGATAATGAGGGCCGTCTGGAGCTGGTAGGAGCCCGCGGGGAATTCCTTGGTGCGGGTCCCGGCGACGACGACAGAGCGGGTGGGGACGCGGCCCTGGTGGATGACCTCCTCTTCGCCGGTGACGTCTATTATCTGAGTCGAGGCGGTCAAGACCACGTTCGCCCCCAACACGGCCTCCTCCTCGACCCTCACCCCCTCGACGACGACCGCTCGCGAGCCGATAAACGCCCCATCCTCAATAACGACCGGCATGGCGCCCGGCGGCTCCAAGACTCCGCCGATGCCGACGCCGCCGGCGAGGTGGACGTTCTTGCCGATCTGGGCGCCCGAGCCGACCGTCGCCCAGGTATCCACCATCGTCCCGCTCCCCACGTAGGCGCCGATGTTGACGTAGCCCGGCATCACGATCACGCCCGGCTCTACGTGAGAGCCGTAGCGCACCGTGCCCGGCGGGACCACGCGTATGCCAGCAGCCGACAGGTTCTTCTTCGTGGGGACCTTGTCATGGTACTCGAACGGCCCCGCGTAGATGGTCTGCATCTCCGCGACGGTGAAGTACAAGGAGATCGCCTTCGTCACCCACGCGTTCGAGCGCCACTCCCCGTCTTCCTTTTCGGCAACCCGAAGCTCCCCCGAGTCCAGAGCGGCTATAGTGTCGAAGACGGCTTGGCGGTACTCCTCCTGCTCCAGTAGCTCCCGGTCGTCGAACGCGCCCTCTATCTGCTCTCTCACGGCTACGATGGCCCTCCGGTACAAAGATTCTGCTCGTGAGCCAGTTTAGCAGGACGCTGCGTTGCCAGCGGACACTCTGGAGTAGCCGGACTAGTTTCTTGATCGACCATGGGCGGGAAACGCCAACGCTGCTCCGATGAGGAGCGCAAGGGCGGGAGCAAGCGAGACGACGTAATAGCCAGCATCGGGGTAGTCTACCGGAGTACCCGTAGCCTCTACGAGCAACGCCATTGTGCTCGACAGCAGTAGGGGGTAGGCCGCCGTCGAGGCAGCCTCCCCACCGCGCGCTCAGCATGAGCTAAGCTCCAGTCACGAGCCTCGTACCCGCACTTATGAGACCCGTGCCAATCATCCCCAGGATGCCGAAGCTCGGCATAACGTCGTCGGAACCGATCAAGAGAAGGCTAACGGTGTTGATGAGACCGCCTACTATCAACCCTACGATTAGCCACCCCGGCCGCTAAGGTACCCTTTGCCGCACCCGCGAAGACTCCGATCCGCCTACAACTGTCGCCGCTATGCGCAAGATCCCCTCTCTATTAACCTTTCGGGTTCTTGCGGCTCAAGCCCTCCCACCGCGCTATCGCCTCTTCGCACTCCTCGAGATTCGGTACCAGGGCGACCCGGAAGAAGCCCTCGCCGCCCGGGCCGAAAGAAGAGCCCGGCGCGACGAGGATGCCTTCTTCGAGGAGCCGTAGGGCGTAGGCCTCGTCGTCCCCACCGTATTCTTCCGGCACCTCGGCCCAGAGGTAGAGGCTCGCGTTGGTGGGGGTCCAACGGAGGCCGGCCCGCTCGAAGAAGCCCACCAACAGCGCGCGCTTTTCGGCGAAGATGTGGTTGCGCTCCTCGACGTGCGCGTCGTCGTTCCAGGCTGCGGTCGCGGCCTTTTGTATGAAGCTGGGGCTCGCGACGCCGATGGAAGGCCTGAGCTTCTTGAGCGCGGTTATGAGCTCGGGGTCGCCGGCCATCATCGCGGAGCGGTAGCCTGTCATGCCGCTGCGTTTGCTCAGGGAGGCGAAGGCTAGGGTACGCTCCTTGCTTACTTCGAGGATCGAGGGCGGCGGGTCGCCGGAGTAGACGTCGTTGTAACACTCATCGGAGAAGAGCAGGATGGCGTGCTCGCGGCAGAAGTCTGCGACCTCTTCGAGGTATGAGTAGGTCGCGGTGGCGCCGGTGGGGTTGTGGGGATAGTTGATCCAGAGTATCCGCGTTCTCGCCGGATCCACAGCTTCGACTGGCAGCAGAAAATCGTCTTCTTTGCGGAGCTTGACCGGTAGGGCTTCGCTGCCAGCGAGGAGTGCGCCCCGCTCGTAGACGGGGTAGCCCGGGGTCCCGTAAGTGATACCGCGCCGCTCGTGCGACGGGTGGAGGAAGGCTAAAGGCGCGTGGAAGATGGCCTCCTTAGAGCCCGCCCCGGGGAGGACTTCGGAATCATGGGCGAGCTGGACCCCGTGTCGGCGACGCATGAAGGCCACGAAAGCCTCCCGTAGCTCTTTGGTGCCCGCGACGGTTGGGTACTGGCTGACCTTAGGCACACCCTCTATCAGGACTTGTCGGATCTTCTCGTCTGTCGGCTCGCGGGGGTCGCCGGTGCCGAAGTCGAATAGCTTTTCGCCTTTCCCTTCAAGTTCCCGGCGGCGCCCGTCCAGGCGTGCCAGAGGGTAGGCGGGGAGATCGGCGAGCACGGGGTTCAGGAGGAGGGGCGGGGTTTCGGGAGTCGGCTGTTCGTTTGGTATCTTCACGGCTCTTTTGCCTCGCGCCGGGTCCCGGCACGGGGTATAGTTCCTCCTTACGACTTGGGCTCCTGAGAGGCTTTCGGGGCCAAGGATACAACACCAGGGGAACGCGGGAAGTAGAGGAGGTAGACCTTGGACGACTTCTACTACGAGGAAGGTGGCCTCCGATGTGAGGGCGTCGCCCTCTCCGAGATCGCCGGGAGCACGGGAACCCCCACTTACGTCTACAGCCATGCCGCCTTAGAAAGGGCCTACGAGGAGCTCGACGAGGCGTTCTCTGGCTTGAATCACCTGGTCTGCTATGCGGTGAAGGCGAACGGCAACCTCGCCGTTCTGCGCTCCTTGGCCTCTTTCGGGGCGGGAGCGGACATCGTCTCGGGCGGCGAACTGTACCGGGTGATGAGGGCCGGGTTCGACCCCAAGAAGGTCGTCTTCGCGGGTGTGGGCAAGACCGAGGACGAGCTCATGGCGGGTTTGGGAGAGCGTATCCTGCTCTTCAACGTTGAGTCGGCCTCCGAGCTCGAGCACTTAGACCGTTTCGCCACCCGCCACGGCAAGACGGCGCGCGTCTCCTTGCGCGTCAACCCCGACGTAAACCCGGACACCCACTCTCACGTCTCCACCGGGCACGGCACCAGCAAGTTTGGCATCCCCATAGACGAGGCTTTGTCTCTCGCCGAAAGGATGGGGGAGTACCGGTGCGTGAAGCTCATCGGGGTGCACCAGCACATAGGGTCCCAGATTACCAAACTCCCCCCTTACACCGAGTCCGTCGAGAAGAGCGCCGGCCTCGTAGAAGAGCTAAAGCGCCGCGGCTTCGACGTCAAATACTTCAATATCGGCGGGGGCTTAGGGATACGCTACAAGGACGAAGAGGTCCCCAGCCCCAAGGAGCTCGTCGACGCCATCCGGCCCACCCTCGAGGCCACGGGCGCGAAGATACTCTGCGAGATGGGTCGCTACATTGCCGGGAACGCAGGGGCGCTTCTTACACGTGTGATCTACCGTAAGCAGAGCGGCGGCAAGAACTTCCTCGTCGCCGACGCCGGCATGAACGACCTCCTGCGTCCGAGCCTCTACGACGCTTACCACGAGGTACGCCCCGTGAGAGACGGCGCAGCGG
>JALZFJ010000100.1 GCA_030867425.1 Actinomycetota bacterium
CAGCGCAAAAGGGACTTCCGGGCTTTGTGGATCCAGCGGATCAACGCCGGCGCTCGCGAGCACGGGCTCTCGTACTCCCAACTCGTGCACGGTCTCAGGCTGGCCGAGATAGACCTGGACCGCAAGATACTGGCCGACCTCGCCGCCACCGAGCCGGAGGCCTTCGCGGCGGTGGTGTCCCAGGCCAGGAACGCTCTCAATGGAGATCCTGTCCAGAAGCGCATCAAGAGCTATAGGCTCAGGCAGCAACCTGTAGAGCAGAGCACCGAGCCCGAGGGCGAGAAGCAGGATACGGAGGTGGGGGCTACGGAGGCTGCCGAGCGCAAATCCGAGGAGCTGGACGTGGACCTCTCCGAGGTCGAGGGCACAAGCTCGGAAGGACACATCCTGGTCGAGGACGTGGAAGATGTGGCCGGTAAAGTAAAGGCTACCGACGCCGCCGAGCGCAAAGCCGAGGCCCTGGGCGTGGACCTCTCCGAGGTCGAGGGCACAGGCTCGGGCGGGCGCATCACCGTCGGGAACGTGGTGAGGGCCGCCAAAGAAGAGGGCGAGAAAGCTGGTTAGAACCCCGGCGCCCGTGTGATCTCCACGACCACCCTTAAGCGGCTCGCCAGGCTCAAGCAAAAGAAATATCGTGAAGTCGAGCGCCTCTTCCTCGCCGAAGGCCAGAGCCTTATAGAAGAAGCTACCGTACAGCCTGCGTACTTCCTCACCGACCACGAGGCTGTCCGCAGACTCTCGACGCTCACCACCTCTACGGGTCCGGTCGCCGTCTTCCCGTTCCTCGACGTCTCTCCTGCGGAGCTGTTGCGCGAAAACGACCGGATCGTCTTCCTGCATGGCGTTCAGGACCCGGGCAACGTCGGCACCGTGATCCGGGCCGCTCACGCCTTCGGGGCCGGCGTCGCCCTCGCCAGGGGCACAGCCGACCTCTACAACCCAAAGACCGTACGTGCCACTATGGGCTCCATCTTCCACGCCCCCGTCGCCCGGGAGCTTCAGACTCTCCTGTTCCTTGAAGAGGCGAAAGCTTCGGGGTTCACCCCGGTTGCGGCGGTCCCGCGTGGCGGAGAATGGCCTTCTGATATGCCCGCCGAGAAGCTCACGATCGTGGTGGGCGCGGAGGGTGGAGGGTTGCCGGAGGATCTAGTCTCGGCCTGCCAAAGAACGGTCTCGATCCCGGCTCTCGCAACATCTCTGAACGCCGCGGTCGCTGCCTCGATCCTGCTCTACGAGGCGTATATGCGTGTGCTACCATAGCTCCTCGCATGATGACTTCCGGACGCATAGAGGAGCTTCGGGACGAGGCGCTCTCCGCCGTCGAGTTGGCGGGTTCCACGTCCGAGCTCGAGTCCGTTCGCGTTAAGTACCTGGGTCGGTCGGCCGGATTAACCGAGATAAAGAAGGGCATTCGAAACCTTCCGGCGGAAGACCGACGCGAGGTCGGTGTGGCTGCGAACAGGGCCACCAAAGAGATAGAAGCCGCCCTTGCCGAACGCCTCGCGTCGGTCGTGGCCGCCGAGCGTGAGGAGCGCCTGCGCGCCGAGGCCGTGGACGTGACTCTCCCCGGCGTGCCGTACCCGAAGGGGAGCCTCCACCCCTCGATGCGCATCATAGACGAGGTCGTGGACTTCTTCGTTGGGCTGGGCTACAGAGTAGCCGAAGGGCCCGAGGTCGAGACCGACTACTACAACTTCACTGCCCTGAACATTCCGCCGGGGCATCCGGCGAGGGGGGAGCACGATACATTCTTCTTGGATGAAGGCCTGGTCTTGAGGACCCACACTTCACCCGTGCAGATCAGGACCATGCTCACGCAGGAGCCGCCGGTCTACGTCGTCTGCCCGGGCCGGACCTACCGACGCGACTCCGACCCGACGCACACCCCGATGTTCAACCAGATCGAAGGCCTCGCGGTCGACGAGGGGCTCACCCTGGCTCACCTGAAGGGTACGCTCGCTGCGATGGCTCGTCACGTGTTCGGGGAAGGCGCCAAGGTCCGTCTGAGGCCGGGCTACTTCCAGTTCACGGAGCCGAGCGTCGAGTTGGACGTGAGCTGCTTCGTCTGCGGCGGGACGAACCCCAACTGCAAGGTGTGCAAGGGGGCCGGTTGGCTTGAGATGCTCGGGGCCGGGATGGTCGATCCCGCGGTGCTCACAGAGGTCGGCTACGATACCGAGCGCTACACCGGCTTCGCTTTCGGCATGGGGCCGGACCGGATGGCGATGGTCAAGTACGGCATCCCGGACTTGAGACTCTTCTTCGAGGGCGACCTCCGCTTTCTGCGCCAGTTTTAATCTCTAGAAGGGGATACTTTTGCGCGTTCCTCTCACATGGCTCCGCGAGTATATAGACTTTGACCTCTCGGCCGAAGGGCTCATCGATCTCATCACCCTTCACAGCCAGGAGATCGACGGCGTCGAGTATTTCGGCGTGCTCGACGGCGAGGTCGTTGTCGGCGAGGTAGTCGAGTTCGGGCCACACCCGGACGCCGACCGGCTCAACGTCGCGAAGGTGGACATCGGGGGGGAGACCGTCCAGATCGTGGCCGGCGCGCCGAACCCCTACCCCGGCGCCCGCGTGCCTGTGGCCCTCCCCGGCAGCACCCTGGCCGACGGCCGCAAGCTCAAAAAGGCGAAGCTCAGAGGCCTCGAATCGTACGGTATGATGATGAGCGAACGCGAGCTCGGCATCTCGAACGACCACAAGGGCATACTCCTCCTCGACAAAAACTACGAAGTCGGGCGCCCGTTCTCGGACTACTTCCCCACGGGCGAGACCGTCCTCGACATAGACGTCACGCCGAACCGCCCCGATCTGTGGGGCATGATCGGGGTTGCCCGCGAGCTGGCGGCCATTCTGAAAACGACCTTCCGCATCCCCGAGCCGCGCTTCGAACTCTCTGGGGAGCCCACAGAAGCCTACACCCTGCGGGTCGAAGCCAAAGACCTCTGTCCTCGCTACGACCTCAGGCGCGTCTCAGGCGTCCGGCCTGGCGAGAAGACTCCATTGGAGGTGCGGCGTCGCATCCACGCGGCGGGAATGCGCCCCGTCAACGCGGTCGTGGACGCTACGAACTACGTCATGCTCGAGACTGGCCAGCCTATCCACGCCTTCGACTCCCGTAAGGTCCATGGTGGCATCCTCGTCCGGCGGGCGCGTCCCGGCGAGACGATGACTCTCCTCGACGGCACTACCCGCCAACTGGACGACGCGATGCTCGTGATCGCCGACGAGGAGCGTGGCCTCGTCATCGCCGGCGTCATGGGCGCTGAAGAAGCCGAAGTCGGCGACGAGAGCACAGACGTCCTGGTAGAAGTCGCGACCTTTGCCGGACGCAACATCCTCGAAACCTCCCAGCGCTTGGGGCTCCGCACAGATGCCTCCGGACGCTTCGAGCGAGGTCTCGACTCCGAGATGGTCTCCTACGCGATGGACCGTGTATCCGGCCTGATCTCCGAGATCACCGGTGGCAGCCCCGCGCCCGACACTTTAAGCCACTACCCCGAGCCCGTGGAGCCCTGGAGCGTACCCATGAGGCTACGACGGGCCGAGCTGCTGCTCGGTATGCAGGTGAAGGCGAACGAGGCCGTGGAGAGACTAGAGCTCTTGGGGTGCGAGGTGCGGCGGGAGGACGACCGTCTCCTCGCCACCGTGCCGACCTTCCGCCGCGACCTCGAACGCGAGGCGGATCTCATCGAGGAAGTCGGGCGTCTCGTCGGCCTCGAAAACGTGCCGGAGAGGCTCCCGGGCGTTCCGCTCCTTGGTGGCCTGACCCCGGAACAGAAGAAGCTCCGGCGGCTCAGGCATCTCCTGGCCGACCTCGGGTTTGCCGAGGCCGTGACCTACCCGTTCGGCCCCGACCACTGGAGAAAGGATCTCGGCCTCGATGACAGAGACGACGGGCAGACTGCTCTGAAGCTGCGCAATCCTCTGAGCGTGCAGGGAAGCAACCTGCGTCCGTCGCTTCTGCCGGGGCTCCTCGATGCCGCGGCCCGCAACCGCGCCTTCGGCGCCCGTGGCGGCGCTATCTTCGAAGTTGGACGTGTCTTCGAACCAAAGGAGCAGCCCCCCGAGCTACGCGAGGCCGCCCTCCGGTTCCGTATTACCGGCCAAACCGACGGCGACGCCCCGACGGATCTGCTCGTGGGCGTTTCGGAAGTCCAAAGGGTAGCCGGCCTCCTAGCGGGGACCGTCCGCCCGTCCGAGTGGAACGTCCCGGGTTTGATGGCGGGCTTTTTCGAGGCAAAGGGCGTGGTCGAGCGGATCGTCCCTGGGGCTCTCTTCGAGCCGCGGGTTCTTCCCTTCCTCCACCCAGGGCGCGTCGCTGCCGTGATCTCGCGTGGCATGGATGTCGGCTGGGTCGGCGAGCTGCATCCAGAGGTGGCCGAGAGGTTCGGGCTCGAAGGATGGCCCGTCTCCGCTTTCGAACTGGATCTCGTAGCCACGGACCCCGATCCCGCGCCACGCTTCGCACCGTTCTACAACGTGCCGGCCGTCTCGATGGACCTCGCCGTAGTCGTGGGCGAGGAGGTCAGGGTCGGCGACATGCTGGAGGTCGTGGCCTCTTTGGGGAGCCCGATCCTGGCCGAGTGGCGAGTATTTGACGTCTACGAGGGGGCCCAGGTACCCACCGGCAAGAAGAGCGTCGCGCTCAACTTCACGTTCCGGGCAGAAGAGACACTAAACGACGTGGTGGTCAAGGAGGAGCTCGATCGTATCTCCGAGCGGTTGCGCGAGGCCTTCGACGCCGAGGTGAGGAGCGGCTAAGGTTCGCGCCACTCGGACGCGAGCATCCTCATGAGGATCGCATCGTGGAACTCCCCGTCGCGCCGGATCGCCTGCCGTATCCGCCCCTCCCTCTCGAACCCTAGCTTCTCGTAGGCGGCGATCGCCGGTTCGTTGAAATCGAAGACGCTTAGGCCCACGCGCTCGAGGCCTAAAGTCTCGAACGCGTACCGGAGGATGACCCTGATCGCCTCCGTGCCCAAGCCCTTGTTGCGAGCCTCCTCCGTGCCCACGATCACGGAGAGGTCCGCCGAAGCTTCTGCCTCCTTGATGTTCGTCAGGCTGATCACGCCGATCGGCTCCTCCTCGCTCTCCCGATGGATGGCGAAGGAGTCGTCTGTTACCGACTTCTCCCGGTCCTCGAAGAGCTTCTCGACCGCTGCCCGACGCATCGGCTCGGCCGTCCAGCTAGTGAGACGCCAGATCTCCTCATCGCCGTACCAGCATGCATATAGAGGGTAGTTCTCTCGGGAGTGCCGCCGCAGCTCGACGCCTTCCCCGCCGAGCCAATGTGCTTTTCCTGACGCCCTCATGACACCAAATATACTCGGTGGTTAAGCTACGCGCTATGTTAAGATTTTGCCATTGTGAAAGTTATTTCAGACCGATTGGTGCCTTTGGGTTTCGGCAAGTACGTACGGGCCGACAAAATCGTGGCGCTCGTTCCCATCGAGGAGGACCGCGGCAGCGGCCGCCGGACCCTCGTCTACGTTGACGGTTTGCCCGAGCCCCTCGTCGCCGGCAGAACGGAGGGCACGATGTTGCGCGACATGGTCGGCCCCGAGAGCGGCTCCGTAGAGCTGCTGCGAGAGCTCCAGCTGCAGATCGGCCAGGTTAGACCGCTCCTGAAGTCTTCCATACGCTCCGAGGCCGGGCTCGACCTCGACCAGCTCTCCCGCCGCATCTCAGACCTAACTGGAGAGCAGTGAGCCCAGGGGAGATACTCCCGACTACCTTTTACGACCGGGATCCGCGGCAGGTCGCCGTGGACCTCTTAGGTTGCACCCTCGTCCACGAGACCGAGGGGGGTATCACCTCCGGCGTGATCGTCGAGACCGAGGCCTACCTTTGCGTTGACGATCCGGCCTGCCACGCCTACATGTACCCCAACATGCGCAACCGCACGATCTTTGGCAGGCCCGCTCTCGCCTACGTGTACCTCGCGTACGGCGTGCACAAGCTGCTCAACGTCAATTGCGAAGAAGAGGGGAAGGGAAGCGCCGTACTGATCCGTGCTCTAAGCCCTTCGGAGGGCCACGAGCTTATGACCGAGCGTCGAGGGAAGATGGACCTGTGTACCGGCCCTGGCAAGCTCGCGCAGGCTTTGGGCATAGATCTCTCTCTAGACGGCCACGACGTAACGCGCGACCCACTAACCATCAGCTGGGGAGAGTCCCTAGAAGGTGAGATCGTGTCCACCACCCGTATTGGTATCAGCCGCGGCGCCGAGCTCCCCTACCGCTACCTAGTATCGAAAAACGCCAACGTCTCTGTCCCGCCCAAGACGATCATCGAGCGTGGCCTCAAACGCGCGAAGCTTATCTCTTAGTAGCCGCCGGGACGACCCACACTGGCTTACCGGGAGGTTAAAAAGGAGGACCCGGAACCCCGGAGGGGTTTGGAGAAGGGTTCGCGGCCGCACCATCTGGCGGAGGAATAGCCTGCTGGGACGCAGTTTCGCCGGGTAGACTCGTCCCAGTGGAAGATGCGCTGGTAGCCCTGGTCGAGCCCGTCGTGCTCACGCTGGTGAGGGTCTGTGGGACCGCGCTTCCTTCGAACTCCTTTATCGGTTCGTCATTGAGAACTCGCTGCATGTAGGTCCGCCAGATAACCGTTGGAGGGGCGAGGGGGCCGTTCTGTTGGCCGCCCAGGTTCAAAAGACCATCCAGGGTCTTCTCGCCCCCTTCGTATCCTATCCAGACACCAGTTACTAACTGCGGGGTGAAACCGATGAACCAGGAATCGAAGAAGTTCTCCGTGGTACCGCTCTTGCCGGCAGCGGGTCGGTCGCCCAGAGACGCTTTCTCCGCGATGCCCTGCGTGATGTCCCCGATCATGATCTCCGTGACCTTGTATGCTACCTCGGGGTCTATGACCTGCTCGCCTTGCGGATTCTCCGGAGCGGTGTAAAGTACCTCCTCGTCTTCCTGCCCCTCGTTTTGCACCACCTTCTCGATGCCCGTCGGCGTCACCCTCTCTCCACCGTTGGCGATTGTGGCGTAAGCGGTCGCCATGTCGAAAGGCGAGACCTCTCGCGCGCCGAGGGCTATGGACGGGTGAGTGGCATCGAGATTTGCTGAGACCCCGAGCCTCTTGGCGACGTCCGCGACCGCCTCCGGGCCGTTTTCGATGCCCCGGTCGTCGACGTTCAAGACCAGGTCCGTAAAGACCGAGTTGTCCGAGAGCCAGAGCGCCTCCTCTAGGCTGATGGAGCCATGCTCCCTATTCTCGTAGTTCTTGACCTGCCACTCCTCCGGGTTGCCGTACGCGTTCTTCACCACGTACCGCTTGTTCTCCGAGACGAACCGGGTCGAGGGGTCTATCCCCTGCTCCAGCGCGGCGACAAGCGCGAACGGCTTGAAAGAGCTTCCCGGCTGGCGACGGGCCTTCGTGACCAGGTTGAACTCGGACTCCTTCCTGTCCCGGTTGCCGACCATCGCCGTTACTCGTCCCGTGCTTGGCTCTATCGACACGAGCGCCGCGTCCGGGTTGTCGGGGTTGCGTAGGTAGCCGTTCGGTTCGTACAAAACTTCCTGGGCCGCCTTTTGGTCTTCGAGGTCCAAAGACGTGTAGACGCTCAAGTTCCCCGCGAGCACCGTATTCGCCCCGTACCGGTTTACCAGCTCCTCTTGTACGAATTCCGCGAAGTCCCTTGTGAGCGCTGGACCGGTAAGGCCGGTCTCCTCCATCGGGGCCTTCGGCCAGGGATCGGGGAGCGCCTCGTCGAGCGCCTCGCTGTGTTCCTGGCGGGTGATGTAGCCTAGGTCCCACATGCTGTCGAGTACTATATTCCGTTGGTTTGTCGCCTCCTCGCGGTTCGTCCCCAGCGTTGATGGAGAGATGGGCAGCCCGATCAGGGTTGCTGACTCGCCGACGGTGAGGTCCTTGGCCGCCTTGTTGAAGTAGGTCTGTGCGGCGGCTTCGACTCCGTAGGCGTTGCTGCCGAAGTACACCGTGTTCAGGTACAAGCCGAGGATCTCGTCCTTCTCGTACTTGCGCTCGATCTCTACGGCTATCGCCGCCTCCTTGAGCTTCCTCGAAAGCGTTCGGTCCCCCGAGAGGTACGCGTTCTTCACGTATTGTTGGGTGATTGTGGAAGCCCCCTCGACGGCCTCGCCCGACCGGATGTCTATCCACAGAGCGCGTATGATGCCCCAAAGATCCACACCACTGTGCTCCCGGAACCGCTGATCCTCCTGGGCGACCAAAGCGTCGAGCAAACTGGGTGGCATGTCCTTGAAAGAAGCCGTCCTCCGGTTCTCGCCCTGGAAGACCGTCCCGATCACCCGCGTGGTCTCCTCCGTTTCCCCAAGTGGCTTCGAGTATATGTACGTCGGATGCAAATCCGTTTCCGAGACCTCGTTCAGGCTAGCCACACCCCTAACGAGGCCCAAATATCCTCCCGCAAAGAACGCGAGCGCCGCGACTGCGCAGCACAAGAAAAAGAGGCCGACCCAGCGCAGAACCCTCGACTTGAGGCTCCCCTCCCCGAAGTTGCGATTTTTCTTTGTGCCCGCAGGAGACCTCTGACCCTTCTTGGGCGCCGGACGCGGGGTTCTCGTGCCGCTAGGTCTATGGAAGGTTTGGGCCATCGGTGCGGTATAGTACACGAGACGTAAGACGAGCACATTGATGCCATAGTTTGGTTGAGATCAACTAATGAGCGCTATCTCGAACACCGAGAAAATCTATGCGAACGCCGTGGACGTTATTCCTCGCGAAGGGCTCGAACGATGCCTGAGGAGCGGCGAGACTTTGAGGGTCAAGCTCGGTATCGACCCGACCTCTTCCGACATCCACTTGGGCTTCGTCGTCGTCCTCAAGAAGCTCAGGGTGTTCCAGGATCTCGGCCACACCGCCGTGCTCGTGATCGGAGACTACACTGCGAGGGTGGGAGACCCTTCGGGGCGCTCAAAGACCCGTCCTATCCTCTCGCCGGAGGACATAAACAAGAACACCGAGACTTACCTCGACCAGGCCTACTTCGTCCTCGATCGCGAGAGGACTGAGATACGCTTCAACTCCGAGTGGCTGGCGCCCCTGACGCTAGCGGACATAATAGGGCTCACCAGGGCCACCACCGTTGCTCGCATCCTCGAGCGCGACGACTTCAGCAAACGGTACGCTGCGGGCGACCCGATCACGCTGACCGAGCTTCTCTATCCCCTCATGCAGGCTTACGACTCGGTCGCCATAGACGCCGACGTCGAGCTCGGGGGCGCCGACCAGCTCTACAACCTCCTCATGGGGCGCCAGATCATGGAGTACTATGGCAAGATGCCCCAGTGCGTCCTCACCA
Source organism: Actinomycetota bacterium (assembly GCA_030867425.1). Lineage (GTDB taxonomy): Bacteria > Actinomycetota > Rubrobacteria > Rubrobacterales > Rubrobacteraceae > Rubrobacter_F. The sequence continues at coordinate 9,308 of JALZFJ010000100.1, forward strand.
CACCCTTACTCGTCGGCACAGACGGCGCGGCGAAGATGAGCAAGTCCCTGGGCAATTACATCGGTGTTACCGACCCACCTCGCGTCATGTTTGGTAAGGCCATGAGCATCCCAGACAAGCTGATGCTGGACTACTATTCGCTCCTCCTCGACAGACCGCTCCCCGAGACCGAACCCGTCGAGCAAAAACGCGAGCTCGCCCGTTCCCTCGTTCGCACCTTCCACGGCGATAGCGCCGCCGCCGACGCCGAAGAGACCTTCGACACCGTAGCACGGCGCGAGGTGCCCGAAGACGCTCCCACAGTCGCTCTGCCTGAAGGGAGAGAAAAGTTCTGGATCGTCGACCTCATCTCCCTCGCCGGCTTCGCGAAGACGAACGGCGAGGCTCGCCGCTTCATCAAAGGCGGCGCCGTCCGGCTCGACGGGAAGCCTGTCACTGACGAGGGGCTCAACCTTCCCGCAAGGAGCCTGGCGGGCAAGATCCTCCAGGTCGGCAAACGTCGCTACGCCCGGCTTGTCGCCAAGCGCTGAGATATGCAAAAGAGACCCGAAAGATCACTCTCGGTTCTCTTGACGTTCCCTAGGGCAACGCTATAATAGGCCGGCTGACACCTTAGGGGACGTCAAACCACTGGCTCTGGCGGCGGAATCGAAAGAATTCTGACAACCTGGAGGCATCGCCCCGCCGAGAGGCGAGGGGCTTGGGTCGGCGCAAAAAGGGTGGAGTACCACAAAAATCCTCCGCTCGGGGTTTG
>JALZFJ010000103.1 GCA_030867425.1 Actinomycetota bacterium
CCACCTTCTACTCCCTTGCAAGCCTCATATAGCGTCTGTCTGGCGCAATAGGACTGTATCCTACCCCTGATCCTGAGGCAATCAGCTAAAGAGCTTACGTCTGCTCATTTTGGCAGGGCCTTTGGCGCCCAGAGAAGTTGCCCCGCCGGCCGAGACGAGCCCCGCCATTCCTCCTCCTACGACGACCAGATCGTAGTTCGTTGCCCATAGACGGGTCCTTTCCTCGACTGTTTTCGGCGCAAAATCGCCGGTACGTGGTACGGGGAGTTTTCGGAGCCTGATTCACCTATCGAGGTAGGAGTAAGCCAGCCCGGTAGCAGTAGCGTATACGAGGTGGTGGAGGGCGTCTATGGCGATCTCCTCTACCCCCCACTCGGTGAGGGGTGGTGTAACGTCCAGCGCCGGCAGCATTTTTTGCTCGCTGCCCCAGACTGCCCCGAGGTGAGCCGCGGTGACGGTCGGCCCGGAGAGGCCCGCCGCCGCGAGGAGCACTCGGGCGCCTCCCCATATGGTACCGTACCCCCAATGGACGAGGTTGGAGAACCAGGCCTCCGAGTCTTCGTCTATCGGCTCGACGCCGAGCACCTTCTGGGCCGCCTGCGCCGGGGTCGAACTCGCGCCCCGTCCACGCAGCTTCGCCTCTAGGGTGCTCGATGCCGTCATCGCCGCCGTTCCGGCCACGCCGGCGAAAAGTCCCTTGCCGACTGCCGCCGCAACGTCTCCCAGCTTCATACGCTCCACGCCTCCTCTACGTTCTCTTCCCGGCGGGGTACCAGGCGATCCTTACGCGGCCCTTACCGGCTTCTTAAAAGATGCTAATTCGTCGCCTCATAAACGAACACTTCCGCGGATTTTACCCTTGGTGTACTATTTGAGCCCTGGAAGAGTTCGTGATCGTCGCGGTCGATTACCTGCGGCTCGCGGTGGAGGCCATCGGCGCCGCGGTCGTCGGGATCGGGGCTGCCTCTACAGTGTACCGGTACGTTATCTCTTTGCTGGGCCTAGGGAAGTATTCCAACTCCGAGATCCGACTGTACTTCGGGCAGTACCTGGTGCTGGGGTTGGAGTTCCAGGTTGGTGCGGACATCCTCGCCACGGCGGTCTCCCCGACCTTTGAGGATGTCCAGCTCTTGGCGGCCATCGTGGTCATCCGGACGGTGCTCAGCTACTTTCTCCAGAAGGAGCTCGAACGCGAGCAAACTCCCCCCGCTCCCGAGCGCGACGCTCCGTCCGTCTGAAGCGGATGGATTTCTACTACGCTGGGTTGGACGTTCTGCGGACGTCTTTGCTGCTGGTGGGGAGCCTGGTGATCTTCGCCGGCATCGCGCGGGCCGCGCTCGAGGCCCTTCGGCGCGGGCCCGGTCCTCACATCCCCCGGCGAATAGTGGAGCATATGGCCCTGGGCCTGGAGTTCTTCGTCGGTGCCAGCATCCTGAACCTCATCCTCAACCCCACATGGGCGGTAGTGGCCGCCACGGCCCTGATCATCCTGACACGCAAGCTCATAACGCTCTCGCTCAATCGCCTGGCACGAGAGAGCTGACGAGCGCGAGGCGGTCGGAGAACGTGATCTTCGATGCTAACATGGGCTACGAGGGAGATGCCGGAAAGGTTGTTAGATGGCGAAGCGTCACAGGAACAGGTGACCGAGGAGTAGGCCGAAACGGAGCAGACGAGCGTAGAGGAGGCCCACGATGCACTCGTCTCCGAAGAGGACGTGAACGTGGTGGACGTGCGCGAGCCTGACGAGTGGGAGGCGGGGCACATACCCGGCGCGGCCCTGATCCCTCGCGGTCTCTTCGAGTACCAGGTCGCCGAGAAACTCCCCGACGAGGAAACCCATATTGTCATCGCTGCGCCCGCGGAGCCGTGGCGCTCTGGAGACGAAGACTCTCCAGGAGATGGGCTACACAAACGTCGCCAACATGGAAGACGGCGTAAACGCCTGGAAGGAGATGGGCTACGAGACAGAGTAGATTCCTAGCTTTAGAGTTGGGGGCCTTCGGGGCCTTCGGTTTTATTTGGGGAGCCTTCGCGGTCCTGCTGGCGGACCTGAGCCGTTTCCTTGGCCTCTCGCCCGGTCCCTTGGGGGTCGCCCTCTCGGTGGGGATGGTTGCCTCCTTCCCCGCCATGGTTTTAGGAGGGAGGGCGGCCGACCGCTTCGGGCGCCGAGCGCTTCTCTTGGTTTCGGGGAGCTTGCTAGGAGTCGGGTTCGCTTGGCTGGCCTTCGTAGGGGGGTACGCGGCCCTCTTTGTGGTCCTGCTGGTCCTCTCTGCTGCATCCGGGGTATATGACGTCGGGATAAACGCGGCTGCCATGGACCTGGAGCGGACTACGAGGCGTCGCTATATGGCTGTGCTCCACGCGGCGTTCAGCGCTGGTGGGGCGGCGGGGGCCCTGGTCTCGGGCACCCTCATCACGGCCGGTGTAGATTTTCGACACGTTTATCTCGTAGCCTTGATCCCGCTCGGGGCGGTGATCCTCGCGGTGACGACCACCCAGTTTCCTCCCAAGGAAGAAGGGGCTGCAAGAACGTCCGAGGGTGAGAGAGCCGGGCTCTACAAGAACCTGCCCCTACTTCTCGTCGCCCTGATCGCCGCCCTGGTGTTCCTCTCGGAGGGGGCGATGGAGCACTGGTCCGGCATCTACCTTCGGGGAACGCTTGCGCTCCCTGCGCTCTTGGGAGCCTCAGGTGTAGCCGTCTTCCACGCCTCGATGGCCGTGGGGCGCCTCGGAGCAGCTGGGACCATACGGCGCTTCGGCGACCGCCCGACCCTGCGGGCCGCGGGGCTCTTGGCGACTGGAGGTATGGCGCTGGCACTGGCCACCCGGGAGCCCTTGCTCGTCGTTGCAGGCTTTCTGATAGTGGGACTAGCCCTGTCGGCGGTGGCGCCTATAACCTTCTCCTTCGCAGGAGACCTAGTGCCAGATCGGGCCGGTGGGGCAAGCTCGGTAGTCACGACCTTCGGATACAGCGGCTTCCTGTTAGGACCGGTAACTATAGGCGTAGTGGCGGAACTGACGAGCCTGCGGATCGCTTTGGGCATCGTGGCCGTGGCCGGGCTTTTGATCTTCGCTCTCTCGCTTCGTATAAGCAGCCAGCAGAAAACCGAGAGCCGAGAGCCCTGAAGGAGGGTAATCGGCCTGACTAGGATGCACGCGACGCTTTCGCCGAGGCCATCGACCAGGCTGAGCTCCTGCTTGCGGACCTCGAGGACTGCGGGCCGCCGCGCATGCCCTGGCGCTAGCCGCGGATCACGCGCTCCATCAGGAGCCTGTCCGACCAGGCGCCGGTCACGTGGTCGAGACAGTACGCTTCGATCACTACGACCCGGCGAAAACCGGTCTTCTTGTAAGCGAGGATCTCCGCCTCGTTGGCCAGCGCGGGGCCGATCGTGATGCGGCGGGCCGGGTCGACTAATAGGTCGATCGTGGCGTGGCGGCTTTCCGGGGTGTCCTCCTCGCCGTAATGGATCATCCTGGCCAGCTCCTCGCCGTCGAGCATCGCGAAGCGTTTTGCCTACGGCTCGTCGGCGGGGAGCTCGGGCCCGGGAGGCCCTACCAGCGGGACACGGTGGGGGTAGCGCGTATCTCGCTCAGGCGTGTCGCAGCGCCGGGCTCAAGCGGGAGCAGGGTCATGCGCTCGCTGCAGATGATGACTGCTCCACCGGGGTCGGAGGCGAGTCGCTCGCGCTCAGGCCGAAACCTTCTGCTACCCCTCGGCGGCACGGGAGAGCTTCGCCTCGGCCTCCGCGATCTCGGTATCCTCAACCCGCCTGAAGAGCGGTTCGGCGTTCTGGACGCGGTAGGCGTCCGGTAGCTTCTCGAGGTCGGAGATCCTCGTTATCGGCCCGTCGAAGAACTCCCTCAAGCGCTCGATAGCCTCCGGAATGTATGGGGCGGCGTGGTAGGCGATCGCGCCGAGCAGGACCGAGCAGACGTAGAGTGCGGCCCGAGCTTCTTCGGGGTTTTCTTTGCGGCGCTTCCACGGCGCCTGCGCGTCGAAGAAGCGGTTGGCCCGCCGGCCCATGGCCAGAAGCTCGCCCAGGGCCTCCCGCGGCCGTCCAGTGCGCATCCGGGTCTCGTATCGCCCCTCGAACTCCTTGAAGTCCGCGAAAGTCTCGTTGGCATTCTGCGACGGCTCATCGGGACGCGCGACTTCGCCGTCAAAGTACCTCTCCATGAAGGAGAGGGTGCGGTTTACATAGTTGCCCAGGTTCCCGATGAGGTCCGAGTTCGCTCGCTCCTGAAACTCGCGCCAAGAGAAGTTCACGTCGTTGGTCTCCGGTAGGATGGAGGCTAGGTAGAACCGCAAGGTATCCGCCGAAAAATCGTTCAGGGCCTCGTGGAGCCACACGGCGAGGTTGCGGCTCGTGGACATTTGCATCGGCCGCCGCTCGCCTTCCACGGGCACCTCGAGGTTCATGAACTCGTTGGCGAGCACGTCGTGGGGGAGGACGAAGGGTTCCTCGCCGTCCTCGCCCGTGCCCATGAGCATCGCCGGCCACACCACGGCATGGAAGACCGTGTTGTCCTTGCCGATGAAGTGGATAAGCCTGGTATCGGGTTCCTGCCAGTACTCGCGCCAGCGGTCGGGATCGCCCGAGAAGTCAGCCCACTCCATCGTGGAGGAGACGTAGCCTATGGGGGCGTCGAACCACACGTAGAAGCGTTTGTCCTCGAAGCCGGGCTCGGGAACAGCAACGCCCCATCCTATATCGCGTGTTATGGGCCTGTTTTCGAGGCCGCTCCCGATCATGCCCAAGACGAAGTTCTTGACCGAGTCGCGCCAGTGGTCTTGCCCCGCGACCCAGTCCTTCAAGCGGTCGGAGAACTTCGGTAGGTCGAGGTACAGGTGGGTCGTCACCCGCACCTCCACCGGGCCGCCGGTGATCTTGGAGTGGGAGTCTATGAGCTCGTAGGCCTCGTACCAGCTCCCGCAGTTGTCGCACTGGTCGCCGCGGGCCTCCTTGTATCCGCACACGGGGCACGTCCCCTCGACGTAACGGTCCGGCAGAAATCGTCCTTCGGTCGGGCTGTACATCTGCTTGCTCGCGGCCTCCGAGATGTAGCCGCCTTCTTTGAGCTTCCGGTAAAAGAGCTGGGTGTTCGCGGCGTGCAACGGCGTCGAGGTGCGCGAGAAGTTGTCGAAGCTTATGCCGAAGCGGCTAAAGGTCTCCTTCATGTGTGCGTGCCAGTAGTCCACGACCTCCTGGGGGTCCTTGCCCTCGCGCTCGGCGGTCAAAGTTATGGGCACCCCGTGCTCGTCAGTCCCCCCGACGAAGACCACGTCCTCGTCGCGCATCCTGAGGTACCGCACGTACACGTCCGCCGGGAGGTACGCCCCCGCCATGTGGCCGACGTGCAGCGGTCCGTTCGCGTAGGGCAGCGCCGAGGTGACTAGGTAACGCACGTTTCTCTCGCTCATGCGCAAAGGATAGCACCTGAAACCGGCCCCGCGCTGTCTGCCGAGCCCCGTCGGAGCCGCGCCGAAAGCCGTGCTAAGATACCGCTCCTATGGACCCCGCTACCGCTCCTTATGGACATCGCGAGATCTCATCACGCCAGAGCACCGCTCTTTCCTTTCCGATTCTTCTCTTGGGGACCACGTTTTGAGGGTGCCGTTCCGGCGGCTTCGGCCGGAGGCCAAGGTGCCCGAACAGGCGTATGCCGGAGACGCCGGCTACGATCTTGCTGCCGCCGAGAGCGCCACGCTTACGCCCGGCGGACGGGCCATTATCAGCACCGGGATAGCGCTCGCCGTCCCCGACGGTTACGCCGCACTCGTTCTCCCGAGGAGCGGGCTCGCCACGAAGTTCGGGGTCTCGCTCGTCAACGCCCCGGGGCTCATAGACCCCGGCTACCGTGGGGAGCTTCTGGTCCCCCTCGTAAACCACGATCGCGAGGAAACTTTCGAGGTCAAGGTCGGCATGAGGATCGCTCAGCTCGTCCTCGTGCGGGCGGCGGAGGCGAGCTTTGTGGCCGTGGAGCTCCTCGAAGAAGGCGCCGACGGGCGTAGGGCGGGAGGCTTCGGCTCCTCGGGGGAGCTTTAGGACGGTGAGGGTCTGCTTCGTGGCGCCCTACTCGTGGGCTTTCCCCGTGGGCGTTTTGGAACACGCGGGTTCTCTGGCCGACCACCTCGAGCATCGGGGGCACGCCGTCGGTGTCGTCGCTCCAAATGACCCCCCAGACCTGCCCACCCGCCTCTTGCACCGGAAGCTCGGTCGGCATGGGGCGACGCCCGAGCGGGTCACGCCGGTTGGACGCTCGATCCCCTTGCCCTCCAACGGCACCTTCGTGAACGTGGCCTTCTCCCCACGCGCCTTCTTCGCCGCCAAGCGCGCCGTGAAGCGCTTTCGTCCCGATATCGTCCACGCCCACGAGCCGCTCGTCCCCCCGGTCTGCTGGGGCGCAATCCGGGCCGCTAAGGAGCTCAAAGTCCCGATCGTCGGCACCTTCCACTCCCACTACCCGGACGGTTGCTACCATTACAGAGCGTTCAAGCCCATGCTCCTACCGTTCTACGGGGCGCTCGACGCCAGGATCGCCGTCTCGCCCATGGCGGCCAAGACCGTCCTCAGGGACTTCCCGGGCGAGATAAGCGTGATCCCGAACGGAGTAAGCGTCGACCGTTTCAGACCTGCGGGCGTCCCGCGCGACACCAGCGAGATCCTCTTCGTCGGCCGCCCCGCCACCCGCAAGGGCCTCTCGGTGCTCCTGGACGCCCTCCCCGCCGTTCTAAAAAAGGTGCCGGAGGCGCGTCTCGCGATCGTGGGTAGCCACCCCGAGGATGTGAAGCTCCCCAAGAGACTCCTCTCCAGCGTGGAGGTGCGCGGGATGCTCGACGACGATGGGCTCGTCCGCGCCATGCACTCGGCGAGCGTCCTGTGTGCGCCCTCTATCGGGGCCGAGTCCTTCGGCATGGTACTCACCGAGGCTATGGCCTCGGGGCTCCCCGTCATCGCCAGCGACATCCCTGGCTACGACGCCGTGATCACCCACGAGAAGGACGGAGTGCTGGTCCCGCCCGGCGACACCGGTGCCCTGGCAGGCGCCCTGGTCGGCCTCTTGCGGGACCCTGAACGCCGGAAGAAGTTGTCCGATGCCGGGCTCGTCCGCGCCCGCCACTACGACTGGGCTCGCGTCGCCGCCGAGATAGAAAACGTCTACCTGGATGTTCACGCCCGACAGTTGGCGAGGAAGTAGGGGACAAAAACCGGGAGCTGCCCAATGTTCTTTCTCCAGGAGCCTTCTGACGAGGAAGTCCGACAGTTCCTCCCTGCGCAGGAGAAGCTGCCCTTTTACCGCGGGGAGGTAGGCGCTTCCAGGGAAGACGCGACCGCGGACTTATCGCCAGGCTATGCCATGGACCGCTACCACATGAAGGTCGGCGAGGGAATCGAGGCGTACGCACGGGCGGTCGAGGTTTTGCGCAGTTGGCAGCAGTTCGAACTCGGCTGGGTACGACTCCTCCCGCCAAGGGCGCCGATCGAGGTCGGCACGCCGGTGGGCATCCTCGCCTGGCACTCCGGCTTCTGGTCGCTGAACCTCGCCCGCATCGCCTACCTCGTCGAGGAGACCGGCGACATCGAGCGGTTCGGCTACGGCTACGCAACGCTCCCCAGCCACGCCGAGCGCGACGAGGAGCGCTTCGCGCTTCGGTGTCGAGTGGAACCGCCAAGACGACTCAGTACACTACGACGTCTTCGCCTTCTCTCGACCAAACCATCCTTTGGCCTGGATCGGCTACCCTTTGCCCGTCTCTTACAGAGGCGCTTCGCGAGGGACTCGAAGAGGGCGATGGTCGAAACTGTGGCCTCGAAGACCAAGGCTTGAGCCCCGCTTTGTTGCTAAACTGGCCCTTCGATGAACGCCACCACGCACGCCGTCTTCGGGGTCGCGGCCCTAACGGGTTGTTCCCTGCTCGTCGGGTACGAGCCGCCCCTGTACACATACCCCGCGGCCGTTCTGGCCGCCTGGATCCCGGACCTGGACAATCCGCGCAGCCGACTCGGCAACGGTCTGAGCCGGGTGAAGAATCCGGTCCTGGACACGGTCGTGCGTCCCGCGAGCTGGGCTTTGAGGGTTACGTCGTTTACGCTCTCTCGCACCGTCGGGCACCGGACCTTGACCCATTCCCTGCTCGGGGTCGTGCTCTTCGTCGCCCTCGTCTCGCTCGTGACACCGCTCTCTCCCGACTTGTTCGTTGCCCTCGTGGCCGGTTACGCCTCACACCTCGTCGCCGATGCCTTGAACACCAGAGGTGTGCCGCTTCTGTGGCCGGTTGGGCGGCCCTTCAGGCTACTGCCCGGGGGAGTACGTTCCGGAGGGGCAGTGGAGTTCGTCGTCGCTCTCGGTGCCGCGGCGGTGGCGGGTTACTGTATCTACGCGCTACACCTCGGGCCCGCCGCAACGGTCGGAGTTCTTTAGCCAGTGCAGGGTTTCTCTGCTCTTCGGGTGCGTCTGATGGCCGCGCCGTTCGTTGTAGGAGATAGAGCCCTCTAGCGCGGCCGTCGCGGCCTGACAGAGATCCTCGACGGCGAGATCGCGCAGTTCCTCCACGTTGGGTTCCGTACGGGACGGCTCGATCTTGTCCGCGACGAACAGGGCGAGCGCCAGCGACCCCATCCCGGGCCCTCCCGTCGTGTGGTGGCGCACCGCCTCCCGGACCTCCTCGTCCTCCACCCCGAGGTCCCTCCGCGCAAGCTCCGCGGCCAAGGGCCCGTGCAGGAGTATCGGCCACTCGCGCTCGAAGTCGCTCATGTAGAGATCCTCCTCTTCGGCCACCCGTAAGAGCTCCTCCTTGTCCACCTCCCGGGCCGTGTCGTGCAGAAGCGCGGCCAAGCGTGCTCTCTTAGGATCTAGGCTGTGTATCCTGGCGAGTCGTTCGACGACGTCGGCCACGCGCGAGGTGTGGGCGTAGCGTTTGTCGGAGAGGCGTTCGCGCGCATACTCTTCGGCGGCGTCGAGAAGGGCGTCTACTTCGGTCACGGCAGTGATTGTAGAATAACGGGATGCAAAACGAGAAGATAAGCGCCGCACCCGGCGCGAAGACGAACATCATAGAGAGCGCCGAGATCGTGGCCGTCGGGACTGAGATGCTCCTTGGTGACCTCGTGGATACCAATACGGCCTGGCTGAGCAGCCGGCTCGCTTCCTTGGGCGTCCCGATCTACCGCCATACGACTGTCGGGGACAACAAACGGCGCATCGTGGCCGCCCTGCTGGAGGCCGCCGCCCGCGCGGACCTCGTCATCACCACCGGCGGCCTCGGGCCCACCTCAGACGACCTCACCAATGAGTGCCTGGCGCTCGCGGCGGGCTGCGAGATGGTCGAGTACCCGGAAGCGAAGGAGCACGTGGACGAGATGTTCGCCCGCTTCGGGCGCGAACCGACTCCTTCGAACTACAAGCAGGCCCTCTTCCCTAGAGGAGCGAGGCTCATTCCCAACCCCTTGGGCACGGCGATGGGCGTGCTCCTGGAGCTAGACGGCTCCCTGGTCGCCACGTTACCTGGTGTGCCCGGGGAGATGAAGAAGATGTTCGAGGAAACTCTGGAGCCCCTGATAAAAGAGCACAGCGAGGGCTCCATTATCTCCCGAACACTCTGGTTCACCGGTCTAGGCGAGTCGGCCCTGGCCGAGAAGGTCCAGGACTTCCTCGACGCTTCGGACCCCACGGTCGCTCCCCTGGCCTCTCAGGGTAAGGTGCGTCTCCGCGTCACCGCCAGGGCCGCTACGCCCGAGGAGGCCGAAGAAAAGATAGGGCTGGTCGCCGAGGAGATCCTCTCCCGCCTAAAGGAGTATTACTTCGGCGAGGACGACGAGACGCTGGAGGGCGCCGTGGGGAAGCTCCTTACTGAGCAGGGCGCGACCCTGGCGCTCGCCGAGAGCTGCACCGGCGGCCTCCTCGCAAAACGCATGACCGACAGGGCCGGCTCCTCAGCGTACTTCATGGAGGGCCTCGTCACGTACTCCAATGAGGCCAAGGAGCGTCTCTTGGGGGTCCCCAATGCGTTGCTCGTCGAGCACGGCGCCGTCTCCGAGCCGGCGGCACGGGCGATGGCCGAGGGCGTCCGGGAGGCAGCCGGGACCGACTATGGGCTCTCTGTCACGGGTGTCGCCGGGCCCGACGGAGGGACGGAGGAGAAACCGGTCGGGCTCGTCTTCGTGGGGTTATCCGATGCAGATGGGACGGTAGCCGAAAGGTTGGATCTCTCGGCCTGGAGTCGCTCGCGAGCGGCCATCCGCGAGAGGAGCGCGAATAGAGCCTTCGACTTCTTAAGACACCGCATCTTGGAGAAAAACAAAACTTGACGGATCCCCCTTGCCGGACATAGGTACGGGTAGTACACTTCCCTAAGTTGACGGCACGGAGAGGAGGTGATCCAGATAGACGCATCGAGTAGTAGTCGCAGGTATCTTCTGGGAGAGGTGGCTCTGACCTAGCCCCACCGAAAACCCTGGCGGGTCCCTGGGTTATCTTTCTTCCGCCTCTCCAGTAGTTGAAGGCGGACGTGCTGGAAGACCAGATACCTGCGTAACGCTCAGAAGGGTACGGCCCCCGGACTCACCGGGGGTCGCTTTTTGTTGTCATTCCTCGCCTTCATAGTAGCCGATGTCGGCGTCGTTGCGGAGGAACTTGCTCAACGTCCTCTTTTCCTTGGGGCCGCCGGGTGCGGCCCCGGCGAAGACGCCGATCTTTCCCGAGTCCGGGTAGACCATGACGTCCGGCTCTGCCATCGTCGAGAAGCAGAGGTAGCGCAGTGGCTCGTCCGAGGTGTTGACGATCTGGTGCGCCCCTTCGGCTCTTGACAGGAACGTCACGTAGTCTCCTCTTAAGACCTGTATTTCTTCTCCGCCGATCCTCAATGTGCCCGAGCCTTCTAAGACGTAGATGGCTTCCTCGTTGGCGAGGTGGTAATGATAGGGCCAGGCCCTGCACCCCGGCGGCACCTCGTAGAGGCTGCACCCCAACTTCTCCCCACCGGTGGCCGAACCCAGCTGCTTGCGGCGGTGGCCGAACCTCTTGCCGTGCGAATGCTCGCTCCACTCCAATTCGTTCTCATTAACGATGTTTGGCCGATCCACGTCGAACTCCTCCGTTCCGCCCTGCGTAAGCTCTACCGCTCCTCGAGCGGCGTCCAGCTGCGGTCCTTATTCCCATAGCCGTCAGGGACACCCTAGTCTGCCGTCTGCGCCCGCGTTACGCGGGCGTCGGCAGCACCCTAAGCCCGCTCAGGATGATCAAGAGCACGGCGAAGGAGTTGAACGTCGCGTGCGCCGCGAAGCACGGCAGCAGGCTCTTCGTGTGCCTGTACAGGGCGCATAGTGCGAGCGCCAGGACGAACAGCACCGGCAGGATGACGGGCTCCTGGTGCACCAGGGCGAAGAGGACCGCCGAGAAGAGCGCCGAGAGCGCGAACGAGACCTTCTCGCCTGTTCCGTTAGGTTCCCCTTCGGCTTTGCCGCCGAGCTTGCGCGAGACCAGGAGGCCCAGCCGGTACAGGCCTCCGAAGACGGCCCCCCGGAAGACCAGCTCCTCGACCGCCGGACCAAAAAGAACGACCACAGCGACGATTGCCGGGACCGCCACCTGCGGGTTCTCCCCGACCCATTCCGACAACCCCTCCATAAAAGGTGCCTGCACAGTCGATTCGGTGGAGTAGTCGAGCTGCTCTAAAACGTAGCGGCTTAGGGGCGCGATCAGCAGGCTGGCGGCCAGTGCCCCGAAGCCAATAAGCAATCCTAACGCCGTGCCAGCGAAGTAGCCGAGGCCAGGCTTGGAGAAACCCAAAGGAGCCAAAGAATAACCGACCGACCTCCCGAACCCCCGCAACACGGTGACCCCTATCCAGAAAAGACCAAGTGTGAGCACGAAGAACAAGCTATCTTGCAGGACCACGGCGAGCAGCACCCAGACCGGGTCGCTAGTCATCAGTCCCGCTCCCGAGGTACACCTCGCCCGACGGCCATCCCTGCGCGGCGTCCGACATTATTCTTTTCCTTGTAGGGGCGGGCAAGAGCTGGATCTCCTTAAGCTCCTCCGTATCTACCCAGCGTACCTCCTTAAGGGTAGGCTCGGAGCCCTCCTCGGCCTCCGGGTCGCTCCCGAGGCGCGCCTCTCCGTTCAAGGCCTCGACCCGCGCCGTTACGTCCACTGTGTGTCGCCCCTCTTGCAGAAACTCGCTCACGTATAGTATGCTCGCGAACCTGCCTTCGAGCCCCGTCTCCTCCCGCAACTCGCGCTCGGCGCACTGAGGAATAGTCTCGCCCGGTTCCAGACGTCCGCCTGGCAGGACCCAGTAAGGAGCCCGGTATGGCTTCTCGTGGCGCACGAGGAGCAACGCCCCGGCGCGCTCCACGACAGTCCCGACCCGGATGCCGAAGTCTAGCTCAGACGATGCGCGATCCTTGCTCACGAGGGTCGAGTATACATCCCTCGGGCTAGCTCCCCGTAGAGCGGACCATTAAACCGACGAGCGAGTACCTGCCTGGCTGCCCACCCAGACGTACCCATCGGACCAGACCTCGCGTTTCCAGATCGGCACAAGCTCCTTGATGCGCTCTATCGCGTACCGACTCGCCTCGAAGGCTGGGCCGCGCCGGGGCGACGCTACCACGATCGCCACGCTCGGCTCACCGGGGTCCACCCTTCCCAGGCGGTGCACGATGGAGACGTGCTCGACCTCCCACCGCTCCTTTATCTCCGCCCCGATCTCCTCTAGCTTCTTGTCCGCCATCGGCCGGTAAGCTTCGTACTCCAGATACTCCACGCTCGCGCCCGCGCTCTCGTCTATGCGCGTCGTCCCGACGAAGGTCACGATCGCCCCGCAGTCCGGCCGGAAGGCCCCGGTGACGAGGATGCCCACGTCTATCGGCTCTTCAACGATGGCGAACAAGCGACTACCCGCCGGAGACCGGCGGCAGTACGGCCACCTCGTCTCCTGGCGAGACCGGGGCGTCCATTCTGGCGTACTCCTGGTTCACTGCGAACGCGAGGTTGTTCCCCATGGGGCTCAACTCCGGGTAGCGGTCGGTCAGCAACAGCCAGAGCCCGGCCAGGTCGGAGCCATCGCCTACGGCAAATTCCGCCTCTCGGGTCCTCACGCGATCCGCTGCCGCTCCGAAGAATAGTACCCTTACTCTCTCCATGGAACCGATAGTAGCATGTAGGTTACCCCTTCGTGGCCCCCCGAGGAGCCCTTTGGTAAGGTAGCGCTGTATGAGGGTAAGAGGATGACGACCGGGATCGCGGCGACCATGACCGAGGCCATAAGCAGGTTCCACTCGACACTCTCCTCGGTGACGAAGTCGTAGAGTCCCACGACCTGCTTCTCGATGCTCGAGATAAACGCGAGCGGCAGGATAAACTGATTCTAGGCCAGGATGAAGATGTAGATGGCCGTGGTCACCATGCCCGGGGCACTAAGAGGACGACGCGCAGCAGGCTGTCGCGCCGGGTGCCGCCATCTACCAGACCGCCTCCTCGATGTCCTGCGGGATGGACCGGAAGTAGCCGGTGAGCATCCAGGTCGCAAAGGCCATACTGATAGCGGCGTCGCCGACGCTCACCGCCGTCAAGGTATCGTAGAGCCCGGACTCGCGCATGAAGCGGTAGCGCGGGATTATGGTTATCATGGGGGAGAACATTTGGGTGGTCAAGAGGGCGAACATGTAGGTCCGCCGCCCCAAAAATGAGAATCGGGCCAGGGCGTCGGCGGAGGGGATCACCAATGCCATGACCAGCCTCGTCGAGGAGAAGGACACGAGGGCGCTGTTCTTGCGGTAGGTTAGGAGCGGGATTTGGCTCCAGATCTCGGCGTAGTTTTCGGGCTGGAGTGCGGTCGGAAGCCAGATCGGGTCCAGGGTCTGAACGTTGCTCAACGGTTTGAGTGAGCTAATGAGCATGAACCAGGCTGGCATGAGCATGAGTCCGAAGAGCATCACAAGTGCTGCCCATACCACCGTCTGCCGAACCAGGAGGACATTCATACCCCGTTCCTCCTGCTGTAGAGCGTAACGTAGACGAGGATGAAGATGAGCAGGATGACGAAGGTTATAGTCGCCAGAGAGGCGGCTAGGCCGAACTGGAGCCTGTCGAAGGCTTGGGCGTAGGTGTAGGTTGGTTTTAGACGGAGTCTTCTTCGGGCTCGGGTGTGTACTCCGACCCTACTACGACCTTCAAGGCGCCGGGTATGACCGAGAACTCGGCGGGCTCGTCGCCGATAACCTCGCCGTCTACGGTAAACTCGAGTCCGGGCGGTTGGGTTTCTACCCGGATCTCTCTGGCCCGGGTAGAGAACACGCCTTCTTTGTCCAGGTAGTCCGAGCTGGCGAGGGCCGTCGGGGCGAGCGCGAGGACTTCCTTGAGCCCGACATCTTCTATGACGACGACGTCCAAAAGTCCGTCCTCGGGGTTGGCCTTGGGAGCGGCGAGCCAGCCGCCCCCGGCATAGCGGCAGTTACCCACGGCCATGTTGACGGCGCGTAGCGCATGCTCTTTACCGTCCAAATGAAGCGTTACTTCCTTCACGTCGAAACTGCGGGCGACCTCTAACGAAGCCCGAAGGTACGAGAGCTTCCCCCACTTGCTCTTCAGCTCTCTGTCAGTGGCGTCAGAGATCTTCGCCCCGATGCCGCCGGTAGCCACGTTTATAAAGAAGCGTTCGCCGATACCAGTAGACGTAACGCGTGCCGCGTCGAGCGTTCGCACCTTGCGCTGATGGATCACGTCCTCCGCCTCGTCGGGGTTCTCCGGCACGGCCAGGGTTGCCGCGAGATCGTTGCCGGTCCCGGACGGTAGGAGGGCGAGCGTCACGCCCTCAGGGAATCCGGCCTGACCGAGCCCGTTGACGACCTCGTTGATGGTCCCGTCGCCCCCGGCAACTATGAGTAACCCCTCGCGCCACTCTCGCGCGGCCTCGACCGCATCGTCTTTGCTTCTAGTATCTACCCAGTCTGCCTCAAAGCTACCCAGCTCTGCGCGTAACCGCCCAACATCGCTCCTCCCGCCACCGGAGGATGGGTTGCAGATCACCCGCGCTCTGGCCTTCGAAGTCTCCATGCTGCTAGTCCTCCATAGCTCCCATGTCAGGATGAGTTTACCCCGAACGGCGCTTGAGATATGGCGGGAACCGCTAAGAAGCTCGCTGCTCGAACGCGTGCTCCGGCTCGACTCGGAAGAGCTTGACAACCGGCAGCCATACCTCGCGCCCAGCTTCACCGTCGAGTCTTACCACGGCCTGGTTCCCGTCGCTGGAGACGTAACGCACCTCGCCAGCACCCACGGGCGTCTCGACCCGCTCCCCGGCGGCGAGGTCCTTCAGGAAGGCCTCCCTCAAAGCGGCGACGTAGGCCAGCGCGAGCGAGCGACCGAGGTTGGCGCCCTCGTCCCGCCGGTCGGCGACGAGGATGCCCGCGATGCGGTAGAGGTTTGCCCGGGAGACCTGGGAGATAAGGCACGCCCTAACCGTCTGCCTGACGAGCTGGCCCTCGAACTCAGAGTACTCCTCGCCGCTCCTGGCCAGTATACCCATCACCCGCGGGTAAGCCCGCCGGACCGCCTCTTCGACGGTCAGCCCGTTCACCCCACGCTTGTAGACGTGCGGGTCGAGCCTCTCCTCCTCCCGCAGTCGCGGGACGCTCAACCAAGCTTGCCTCTTGCTACTGACTTCTTTCATACAAGGATTATACCGCGAAATCCGAAGTTTACATCGCCGAATTTCCTGCAAACCCTAGTATTCAGGGGCGAGGACAGGCATCGGTTGTAGGAGACGGTAAACTTACTTGGACGGGCGGCGAGCAGGAGGTCTTTGTGGACTCGCGGGGATTTTTGGAGCAGCTGAAGCGGGAGGTCATAGGGCACCCGGCGCTGGTGCATCCTTTTCTGGAGCGGTTCGGGGAGGGGGACGTGAGCGAGGAAGGGGTGAGGACGTTCGCGATCCAGTACTATAGACACGTCCGGGTGAGCCGGCTATACCTCGCGGCCCTCATCTCCAACTGCGGCCACGATGAGAAGCTGCAGCTCGCTCTGGCCGAGATCCTCTTCGACGAGTACGGCCACCTGAACCCCGACGAGACTCACCCCGCTCTCTATAGGCGCTTCCTTACGGCCCTCGACATCACCGAGGAGGAGTGGGAAGACCCACCCACGATCCCGGAGGTGCAGCTCTACATAAGCGCCCACCGGGAGTTGACGCGCGACCCGGACATACGGCTTGGTCTGGGGGCGATGGGCCCGGCGAGCGAGTGGCCGGTGCCCCCGATCTACGTGCGCCTCACAGAGGGATTGAAGAAGGCCGTAGAGCTCTCCGATGAAGCGCTTGAGATCTTCACCAGCCATGTGACGATGGACGTAACCCACGCCCGCATCATGATGGACGCCGCCGCTCCCTACGCCGAGGACGAGGAGAGCCAGCAGAAGGTGCGCGAGGGCGCCATGCGCTCTTTGGACGCCCGCTCGGTAATGCTCGACGGGCTCCACAAGGCAGTCTACGGCGAGACAGCTCCGCTCGCGGGCGATGCTTCCGTCCGGGTCGCCAGACCTTAGATGCCCGAGCTCCCCGAAGTCGAGACCATAAAGGAGGACCTGCGCGAGCTGGTCGTGAGGTCGAGGATCGAGGGGGCCGAAGTTCTGGACCCGAGCCTCGTGGAGCAACCCTCACCCGAGGAGCTTATCTGGCAGCTCAAAGGTCGCTCCATAATGGGAGCGCAGCGGCGGGCGAAGCACCTCATCGTGGAGCTCGACGACGAAACAAACCTCGTCTTCCAGTTAAAGATCGGGGGACAACTGCTGCTCGTGCCACCGGTGGCGGAGCCGCGCACGGCACTGATGATGGTGCTCCATCTAGATGGTAACAGGAGGTTGTTCTTGCGGGACCAGACCGGTTTTACCCGCGCCCGGCTGCTGAACGCCCAAGAATTAGGGGCGCGGCTCTCGTCCTTGGGGCCGGAGCCTTTGACGGAAGAGTTCGGGGTAGAATATCTACGTGAGGCGCTTAGCTCCCGGAGAGCCCAGATAAAGTCACTACTCCTGGACCAGAAGATGGTCGCCGGCATCGGCAACATATACGCGGACGAGATCCTCTATGATGCGAGGCTGCATCCGCGACGCAAGGCGAGCACCCTCACGGAGAGAGAGTGGGAGGCGCTCTACGGCGCAATTGTCGAGAACCTTAGGGCGGGGATAGAGCACCGGGGGACGACAGTGCGTCTCTACCGGGACGTTCTGGGTCGCGCGGGGGAACACCAGAACCACTTGCACGTCTTCGAGAAGCACGGTAAGCCGTGTCCAGAGTGCGAGGGCGAGGTAGTTCGGGAGAAGATCGCGGGCAGACCGACGCACTTCTGTCCCGAGTGCCAGCGTGAAGACTGGCATGAGGGGGAACAAAGGTTAAGATTGGATCATCAGGTATAGAGGAAGGAGAAACAGGTGGCGGAAGACAACAACAAGTTCGACCTTGTCATCATCGGCAGCGGAAACGGGGGGTACATACCCGCGATCCGGGCGAGCCAACTCGGGATGAGCGTAGCGCTGGTCGAGAAGGAGCAGGTACTGGGCGGGACGTGCTTGAACTGGGGCTGTATCCCGACTAAGGCCCTGCTCCACACGGCAGAGCTCTTGAACGCCTTCAACCACAGCGAAGAGTTCGGGATAAACGTCAACGGCTTCGAGCTCGACTACGAGCAACTCGCGGAGTACAGGGAAGCGGTCGTGGGGCGCTTGCAACAGGGCGTCTCGGGCCTGATGAGGAAGAACAAGATCCAGGTCTTCACCGGGTTCGGCAGCTTCGTCGAGCCAAAGAAAATCCAGGTAGAGAGCGAGGACGGCGAGACGCAGGAGATCGAGGGCGAGAACGTCCTCATCGCCGTGGGGAGCGCCGTGAGGACCCTGCCGGGCCTGGAGATAGACCACGAGAAGATCATCTCCAGCGATGACGTGGTGGTGGCGAAGGATTATCCTAACTCGATCATCGTCCTGGGGAGCGGGGCCGTGGGTACCGAGTTCGCCAGCATGTACAGGGACTTCGGGACCGAGGTGACCATCGTCGAGGTCCTGGACAGGCTCCTGCCGACCGAAGACCCGGAGATCTCGGACGAGCTTCGGAAGCAGTTCGAGAACCGGGGCATACGGGTCATGACGAGCAGCATGGCCGACACGGAGAGCCTCGAGAAGTCCGACGACGGAGTGAAGATCAAGGTTACCTCCGTAAGCCAGGAGGAGCAAGAAGCGGAGGCCGACGAGGAGAGCACCTACGGCGGTGAGACCGACCCGGCCGGTGAGGGTGGCGGCGATGATGGCGAGACCCTGGAGGCCGAGCAGATCCTGGTCGCCATCGGCCGGAAGACCGCGATAGAGGACCTCAACCTAGACGTTACGAACGTCGAAGTGAACGACGGCGGCGAGATCCAGGTGGACGAGTTCTACCGGACCGCCGAGGACGGTGTCTACGCTGCGGGCGACGTGATCGGCGGCTACTGGCTCGCGCACGCGGCCGGGCACGAGGGCATCATCGCTGTCGAGCACATAGTTGGCGAGGACCCGTTGCCGCTGGACCAGAACATGGTCCCGCGCGTCACGTTCTGCCGCCCGGAGGTCGCCTCCTTCGGCCTCAACCGCGAGCAGGCCGAGGGCGAGGGATACGAGGTCAAGGAGTCGAAGTTCCCCTTCCGCGCTATCGGCAAGGCCCTCATAGAGGGCGAGCCTAACGGCTTCGTGAAGGTGGTCGCCGACACGGAGACCGACCTTATTTTGGGGATGCACATGATAGGCCCGAAGGTCACGGATCTCATCGCCGAGGGCGTCTTCGCCAAGCTGGTCGAGGGGACGCCGCAGGAGATGGGCATGGCCGTCCACGCCCACCCAAGCCTCGCCGAGGTCATGGGCGAGGCCGCGATGGCGGTAGACGGGCACGCGATTCATATATAGCCGTCAGCGTCAGCAATTCTTGGAGGGCGACGGCCGGTGGCTCGGGCGTGACCGTGAAAGCGACTCGTCCACGACGGTCATCGCCGATCGCGTAGGCCGCCCAAAGCAGTGGACTGCCTGAATGCTGACACCCGAGGTCTGTAAATTCGACCCGGCTCGCGACGGCTTCGGCTTTCACAACCCGAATAGTCTTACCCCGAACCGAACGGGCGGAGGATCTTTCCTCCGCCCGTTCGACCCTTTGGTGTACGGGAAGGGGCTTTGTTTCGGTATGGCCGCCGCGGCGCTCCTGAGCTTCACCGGTCGCGCGGCCGGAATACTCCGCCCGCCGCTCGCGGAGCTCCCACTCACCCCGGAGTTGCTGACCGTACTCCGAAAGCACCACCTCCGGCAGTTTCGCTCGCGGGCGGTCCTCGCCACCGTATGGGATTGGGTGGCTTCCGGGGGCGGGAGGCCGGAGCGCGTCCTCGAGCGGGTTCGTCTGGCGGGGACAGGCCTGTCCCCGCA
>JALZFJ010000181.1 GCA_030867425.1 Actinomycetota bacterium
ATTTATCGAATGCTGTACCTCAACGTACCCACCCGTACTTCCCTGCATTGGTGTACTACTGGTGTAAACGATACTTAGGGAACACCAATGCTCTTGCATCTCTGTACAATCTACAGCCACTTTGGAGAGATCGGTCTTGAACCCACACTGTGTACGGATTTTAATCTGACAGGGTGCCACCTTGATCTGTTTCTCATTCTTTCCCGAGGTTCAAAGATCACATAACTAAGCCGGAGTCTCTGCACCTTTTGCTGCTGGACGTTTTCAGTTGTTCGCCTGGGTAACTGTATACCTCTGTAGGTCTGCTATAGTCAAGCGCCACTTCTCTTGCGCATGGTGTGGCCCGTAGCGTGCCTACCCCGACGGGTCACTGATTCGTCGCGCGGCGCACCACCCTTATGGTGCGACATGCGACTGCTGTCCGCGCTACTCAGTCACGTTGATGACAGCCATCAGGCCCCCGCCGCCCTCCTGCTCTGTGTTGTCATTGGTGGTGTGGTGCGGGATGTGACAGTGCAGTAGCCACCTGCCCGGCTCGCGAGCTTCCCAGATGACGTCGTAGCGCTCTCCGGGTCCGACGTTTACGGTGTCCTTCTCGATCTGCGCCGCCTCGAGGACCGGGTTGCCGTCGGTCTGGATGATCTCGAAGGGACCGCCGTGTATGTGCATCGGATGGACGAAGTTGTTGTTGGAGCCGACGAAGCGCACGCGTAGCCTCTCGCCTACCTCCATATTTATGGTCTCTGTCTCAGGATAGGACTTGCCGTTGATGGTGAAGTAGTTTGGCAAGGCGCCCTCCATCGTCATGGCCGGGTAGGTGTAGCCGTCCCTCTCGAGCCACTCCTGCAGCTGGATAACCGCTTCGTGGTCGTAGTCGTAGGCTTCGTCTACCGACGGGTCGGCAGGGTCCACGATCAGGGCGCCGTAGAGCCCCAGGCCCTGCTGACGATCGGGCTCTTGGTGGGAGTGGTAGAAGTAGGTGCCCGGCTGGCCGGCCGTGAACTCATAGGCGTAGCCTTCGCCCGGCTCTATAGGCTCCTGGGTCACATCAGCCGCCCCATCCATTTCGTTGGGTAGGATCAGGCCGTGCCAGTGGACGCTGGTGGCTTCGGGCAGGTCGTTCTGGACGTTAATGCGGACCCGGTCACCCTCGGTGACGCGGAGGCGCGGTCCCGGAACCTGCTCGTTCAGAGCGTAGGCATCCACCTGCTCATCCGGCAGGATGTTCCACTCGATGACAGAAGCTGTAAGGTCGAAGACCTTTGTCCCGTCCTCGATCTTTGGCTCGAGCGTCCGGTCACCGCGAGCGTCGGCGGGGGCGGTGTAGGAGACCTCGCTCGGATCAACAGCCGACATCTCGCGCATCGCGTCCGCCGGCGTGTCACGGCTCATGACCATGCCGGGCGGCATGATGGCGCCGCCCACCTCCTCAGCGCTGTACGTGAGGTTGACGAACTGCGCCGGGATCACGACGCTGGCTAGGAGCGCCAGCACAGTCAGCAGCCCGACCACCGCGAGCTGCGGACGCGTCACGTCGGGCTTCATCTCGTGCATGTCGTGCATGCCTGAGTGCCCCATTGCGGCGTGGTCCTCGTGGCCCGCGTGCCCGTCGGCGCTCTGGGTATCCGTGTGTGCCATGTCCGCGTGGGTTTCTTCTCTGTGCTCTTCTCGCATCTCTACTTTTCTCCCATCTCGTGCGAGCCATGGCCCGACGCCGCACCGGCGGACGCGGGGTTGGTCGGGCTCCCTGGCTCGGCGACCGAGCCACTCGGGGGACGCGCGGTCATTAGGCCGTGCTTGAGGTTTCTGCTAACCATCCACACGTTCACCGGGTAAGCAGTGGCGAAGCCCACGATCACCCCAAGAGACATAACACCCCAGAAGAGCGGCTCTGTAGGCTCCATGGCCCGCATGTCGCGGCTCATCATCAAAAAGATCATCACCGGAAACATCCCGGCAGCCATCATGTTCATCGAGAACCACTCGGGGATGAACGAGTTCCGCACCGCCTTAGGGTAGGTGCCACCCATCATCCCCTTCATGAAGAGTGCCTGGAAGATGAACAGGCCGAAGGCAAACCCCGCCGTGTACTCGACGATCAGGTCTATCCACATCGGCAACCCCAGAGCCGCCGTTATCACGGCCGCGGTGATGATGCCGGTGGCATCACCGGCGACGCAGTGGACGGTGGAGCCCACCCCCTGCTTCCACAAAGGCCTTATGAACTCCTCGTGTTCGCCGGGGTGGGGCTCCTTATCCGACAAGACGTAGAGGGCCAGAGCGACGGGTCCCATGTAGAGGGTGATCAGGACCCACCCCCACTTCATCACCGTCTCCTCAGGGTTCTTGCCTACGAATTGGTCCCAAACCACGTACACAGTCGAGACGCCGGCTAGGACGAACCAGACGTACAAGAGTGCGTCGATCGCGTTGACCTCTATTCCTGCTATCTCTATCAAGCCGCCCACAACGCCTGCCTCCTCTTGGCAATCCCACTCATGGTCTGTCCCGCTTCATCTACAGCTACTGCATACCCCCTAGGGATATGGAGTCAACTCTATCTCAATCCCCACCTTGGTCACCACCCGTTCGCTGGCCACTGAGTTCTCGTAGATCTCTCGCGCCCTCGGCACCGTCCTCTCCTTCCCGTCGCGTCTCTTCCCGTTGGCCTACCGACCGGGAGGAGGGGGTATCTCGATGCCGTAGGTGACCGCGATCGCTATGATCCTCCTCATATCCTGCGGGCCTTCGGAGACCGATGACTCAGACCTGTCTATTGCAGGCTCGCCTATCTCCTCGAAGAAGTATTCGTGCAAGCCCCCCGGCGTCTGGCTGATCAGCATGCTGGCAGGCTTATCCCCCACATTCTTGTGGGCGTGCAGATTGCCCCTGGGGACGTAGATCAGCGAGCCCGCGCCCGCTCTCGTGGTGCCTCCGTCGTCCAGGAACTCGTACTCCCCTTCGAGTACGTAGAATGACTCATCCTCCCGGTGCTGGACGTGGGGCAGGACCCCTCCACCGGGCTGGGTGGTGACCTCGAAGAGCGAGTATGCCCCGCCCGTCCGCTCGCTCGTCGTCTTATACGTCACCAGCTCGCCCAGCACCCACAGCGAGCGGCCTTCGCCCGGTGGAACGTGCGTGACGCCCATCTCCACCTCTTCCTCTTTAGTTCCCAAGATCCTCCTCCTTCTTGGGAACTCAGAAACCCTCGTGAGTTAAGAATAGCCCGGGATTTTCCATTATGCCCAATTGATCCAACAGTGAGAGCTGATCCCAGTACCATCCTTCACGCACGACCTCACCGTCCCTGACCTCTGTGAGCAAAACGCCCGACACAGTCGCCCTTCGCCTGGTCGGTGGGATAGTCCTCCCCGTCACCGTGGCGAGCCGCTCGGCTTGGGTGCCGCTCACCGTCCAGTGTATGAAGACTTGGTCGCCCTGGGCGGCGACGCTGTGGACCTCGAAGTGTGTGTCGGGGAAGGCTATCACGAAGCGCTGGTTGTATCCGAAGCTCTGCGCCTTGTTAAGCAGGGGCACCCCGGGATATTCCGCTACGTAGTCGTCTGATAGGGTCTGTGACCATGGGTCAAGGTCGCGGGTATTGAGCGCTTCGATCGCGGTCAGTGCAAGCCTCTTGTTCTCTTCTTCTGCTGACATAAGTCAGCTCCATTCCGTCCGCCTTTACTACCTAATCTACGATCCGCTCCGCTCCTCACAACAACAACATGAAACCTAGAAAGGCGGCTAAGCTCATGATGCTTCTTACCGTGTGTAATCTTCCCCAGCGGGTTAGGAGCCGCCGTGCTACATCGGGGTTCTTGTCTATGGCGGGATCGAGCAACTTATCGTTGGTCGGGAATACAACGATGAGCGTGTAAGGAATGACGGCTACAAGGAGCACCCCGCCAACTAGCCACCATCCGCTTGCGCCCGTTAACCAAGCGGCGAGCGCGCTCAAGAACCCAACCGCCGCCAGTATTGGCTGCACTAAGGCGGCTCTCTTGTAGCTAGGGCGCCACTCCGTTAGGGCTGCGGCAATGTCAATCTTCTTTCGGGCCGGCTGCTCCGCTAGATCGATGTAGATCGCAGCGCCGGCGAACAAACCCGCCGCTAAGGTGGCTATTATTTCCAGTAACATATGTGCTAACTCCTTTCTTTCTCCCTGCCTTCTATGTTCGTCCTACTAGGTACGGTTACCTCGTCGCTCAGTCTTTGCTCCTCTATGCGTCTTCATCACCGGGTGATCACAAGGTCGCTGCCACGGCGACCGCGACGAACGACGCCGCCGCGAGCATCGAGCGGCCGAGGTGCCCGCGAAACCAACGGGCGCGCATCTCGTCGATCGCTTTCGCCTCCGCAGGCGGCGTCGCGACGATGCGTCGCTGGAGCGGCACGAGGATCGCGATCGACGCGACGAGCGTCACGACGAAGCCTGCGGCGCCCACCGACGCGAGCACGCGTGCCGAACCGCCGGTGGTGAGGGCGAACCCGGCTGCCGAGACGATCGCCGCGACTAGCAAGGCGGGTTGCACCTTGTCCGTCCGGCGGAGCGTCTCCTCGAAGTCGCCAATAAATTCCTGAACCGGCATCCGCCGCCAGATCGGCACGCGAGACCACGCGAAGGTCGCGGCGCCGCCAGCGAACAATCCGCCCGCAATCAGCATGAGGCTTGCCCAGGCGCTCATCTCTTGTCTCCTTTCGGTAGTCGCGGTCGCGCGTCAGAAGGCGCGCACGACCTCGTAGAGGGCCGGGTAGCTAGGAGGCGTGCTCGCCGCCATCGCCTGAAACTCGGGACTCGTAACAGCCGCCTGGAAGTCCTGTGGGGACTCCCACTCAGCGACATTCACGAAGCGGAACCTTGGGTTCGGCGATACCGCGCGGTGAAGCTCGGTCGCGACGAAGCCGGGTTGCGACCGCATGTAGTCGGCCGCTCGGCCCCAGCCTTCCAGAAACCGATCGTCATCCATGTCTACCGGCACCTCGAAGGGATTGATGAGGACGAAATTCGTCATCTCGCTTTAAACACCTCCCTTTCTATAGGGCGGGACTTACCACCCCACCACTTCTACTTCGGCTGCTTCTCTGCCGACTGTGTTCTCCTCCATACATCGCTGTAGCGTCCTTTCTCCACCTCCTTTGCTTGTCCGGATGAAGCCAACCTTTCGTTGTGGTTCTAAGTCTGCACCCCAGCGCGGCCCTAAACCATCCGCACTACTCCTGCACTACTCCCGCACTTCGATTGCGGGAGGTCCGGTAAAACGTGCCGACCACCTGCACCATCTGCTACTATGCTTCGTAGTTGGGAAAGGTATGTAAGTTCGTGACAAAGGACGGATACGAGACGTGACCCGAGGACAGGACGCCCCGTTCGGTGCACGCTTGCGGCGGTTGCGGGAAGACGCATCTCTTACGCAAGAGGAGCTGGCCCAGAGGGCTGGGCTGACCGCCAAGGGCATCAGCGACCTGGAGCGCGGAGCGAGGAATCGTCCCTACCCGCACACCGTGCGCTCACTTGCCAATGCACTGGAGCTACCTGAGAACGAGCGCACTTCCCTTTTCGCGGCAGTACCCAAGCGAGGCGGGACGCCTACTGAGGACGCTGTGGACGTTCTTGCGCCAGCTCTCCCGGTGCCATCCACCCCGCTCGTAGGCCGAGAGCGTGATCTTGAAGAGATAAAGACCTTACTTGCTCAGCGGGAGGTCAGGCTGCTCACGCTCACCGGTACTGGTGGTGTCGGCAAGACT